>JAFARM010000283.1 GCA_019245455.1 Sphingomonadaceae bacterium
CCTGCCCGGCATCGCCGCGGTGGTCATCGCCCCCAATCTGATGAAGCCCGACCAGGCCTATCCGACGATGATGCGCCTGCTGCCGCCGGGCGTCCTCGGTCTCGTCTTCGCCGCGCTGATCGCCGCGATCATCGCCTCGACGGCGTCGAAGATAAACTCGATCGCCACCATCTTCACCCTCGACATCTACGCCAAGCGGCGCGGCATCGCCTCGCGGGCGGAGGGCGGCAGCGACGCCGGCACCGGCGAGCGCCACCTCGTCCTCGTCGGCCGGCTGTGCGCGGTGACGGCGATCGTCATCGCCATGATCACCGCCCGGCCGCTGCTCGGCAAGTCGGATCAGGCGTTCCAGTACATCCAGGAATATACCGGCTTCTTCACGCCGGGCATCGTCGTCATCTTCCTCCCCGGCCTGTTCTGGAAGCGGGCAACCGAGGCGGGCGCGCTGGCGGCGGCGGTGACGTCGTTCGTCCTGTCGCTCGCCGTCAAGTACGCGGCGCCCGACCTGCCGTTCATCAACCGCATGAGCATCGTCTTCATCGTCGCGCTGGCGCTGGCGATGGTTGTGTCGCTGCTGCGGCCGCAGCCGGCGACGGCGAACCGCATCGAGACGCGGGGGATGACCTACGCGACGGCCCCCAGCTTCAACATCCTGGGGCTGGGCGTCATCATGATCCTCGTCGCGCTGTACGCAACGTGGTGGTGACGTAGCCGCGGGAACCTCGCGCCGCTTGGCCGGTAGAAGGCCTATCCCGGCGGAGACCCGATCCATGACCCCCGAATCACGGCGACACCCGCGCTCGACGGCGCAGGTCTTCGGTCACCCGCTCCATGCGATGCTGATCCCGTTTCCGATCGTCGGCTTCATCGGTGCCTTCGTCACCGATCTCGTCTATTGGCAGACGGCCAACCTGATGTGGCAGTATTTCTCCATCTGGCTGATCACCATGGGGCTGGTGATGGGCGGGCTCGCGGCGCTGATGGGCCTGATCGACTATTTCGGCGATTCCGCCGTCCGCACCCGCCCGGCTGCGACGCCGCATATGCTGCTCAACATCGGCGCGATGCTGATCGAGCTGGTCAACGCCTTCGTCCACAGCCGCGACGGCTGGACGGCGGTGGTGCCGCAGGGCCTGATCCTGTCGGGCATCACGGTCGTGCTGCTGATGGTCAGCGCGTGGCTCGGCGCCTCGCTCAGCTACAAGGACGGCGTCGGCGTCAGCGATACGGCAGGAGTGGCCAAGTGACGCGCGCGCTGGTCCTGGCCGGCGTGCTGGCGCTCGCCGCGTGCAGCGACCCGCCGTTCGACGAGGCGAGCCAGGTCGGCCCCAACCCGACGCTGCCCGAGCCCAAGCAGTACCTGATCCCGCCGATCAAGGTCGCGGTCGGGGAGGGGTGGAAGCCGGGCTTCATGCCGACCGTCGCGCCGGGGCTGACGATCGCCGCGCTGGCGACCGGGCTTGCCCATCCGCGGATGGTCTATGTCCTGCCCAATGGCGACGTGCTGGCGGTGCAGGCGAAGTCGCCGCCGGTCGAGCCGGTCAAGCGGCCCAAAGACCCGATCGTCGCGCTGGTGAAGAACAAGGCGACGTCCTTCCCCGGTGGACCGAAAGCGAAGAGCCGGATCACGCTGATCCGCGAAGGCGCGGACGGGCGGGCGGTGCTGCAGACGGTGCTGCTCGACAACCTCCACTCGCCGTTCGGCGTCGTCTGGTACGACGGGACGCTGTACGTCGCCAACACCGACGCGGTCGTTGCCTATCCGTTCACGCCGGGGCAGACGGCGATCACCGCGCCCGGCCGGGTGCTGACCGAGTTGCCCGGCGGCCCGATCGACCACCACTGGACCAAGAGCCTGACGATCAGCCCGGACGGTACAAAGCTATATGCAACCGTCGGCTCGAACAGCAACATTACCGAGAACGGCATCGAGGCGGAGAAGAACCGCGCCGCCGTGTGGGAGATCGACCGCAAGACCGGGGCCTCGCGCCTGTTCGCCACCGGGCTCAGGAACCCGAACAGCCCGAACTTCTATCCCGGCACTAACACCTTGTGGGTCGTCGCCAACGAGCGCGACGAGCTCGGCCCGAACCTCGTCCCCGACTATCTGACCAGCGTGCACGACGGGGCCTTCTACGGCTGGCCGTACAGCTACTACGGCCAACACGTCGACCCGCGGGTCATGCCGCAGCGGCCCGACCTGGTGGCGAAGGCGATCCCGCCCGACTATGCGCTCGGCAGCCACGTCGCCGCGTTGGGGCTGACCTTCGACACCAGCGCGACTTTGCCAGCGAAGTATCGCGGCGGGGCCTTCATCGGCGAGCACGGCAGCTGGGACCGCTACACGCTCGCCGGCTACAAGGTGGCCTTCGTTCCGTTCGCGGGCGGCC
>JAFARM010000326.1 GCA_019245455.1 Sphingomonadaceae bacterium
ATTCGCTGTATAAGGCGCACGCCTTCCTTGCGTCGGGTGGCGCGGTCGAGCAGGTCGATTCGATTGCCCGTCCCGGCCCTGTCGCCGTGCCGAGCGCGGGCGCCGTGGTGCGCGCCTTCGTTGCCGCGCTGGCGATCTATGTCGCGATCGGCGCGGGCTTCGGCGCGATGTTCGGCTTTGCCCACAAGTCGCCGCAGGCGCTGGCGCTTGGCGCCATCCTGATCTTCGGCGTCGCCTATCTTCTGGCACAGGGACTTGCCGACGCCGCGCCGCGGCGCCTGACGCGGATCACCGCGCTTTACGCGACGGCGGCGGCGATCGGTTACTTCACGCTGCAGACCGCGGCCGAGTGGTTGACGCGGGCGACGTTGCCGGCAGTACCCGCGCCCGGACGCCTCGAATGGACGCTGATGGCCCTGGCCGTGCTCAGCTTCGGGCTGGTGGCGGTGGCGCAGGCGCTGTTTCCGTTGTGGGCGGGGCACCCCGCTGCCGCAGGGGTGCGCGTCCATCTGGCCAACGGGCTCTACGTCAACGCGGCGTTGGATCGGATGCTCGGGGGCTGGGCGACCCCGCGGCGGACAAGGGAGACGGCATGATGCCGACAGGGACCGATGACGCGGTTGCAAGCGCTGTGCGGGCGATCCGCGCCGTGCCGCCGCAGTGGCCGCTGGCTGCCACCGTCGCGGTCAATCCTTTTCTCGGCCAGGCCGGCGAGTTGCTTGCCAATGCCGCCGCGCGCCTGGCACGGGCGGCGGGGGTGCGGCTGACGATGCCGCGCCGGTGGTTCGCCGACCGCATCGCCGCAGGCGAGATCGGCGACGCCGACCTTGCCGCGGCGCTGGCCGCATCCTCGGCAGCGTCGTTTTCGCTCGCCGAGCTGAAGGCGGCGGCGACGATCGACCGTCGACCGGCGGTGCCGTTGCCAACCATCGCCGATCTTGCCGCGGCGGCGTCCGGGACCGACTGGCCGGGCATCGTCGCCGATCGGATCGGTCACTGGGCGGCGGCGTACTTCGACCAGGGGCAGGCGCTTTGGGCAGCTCCGAAGGGCGATGCCTATGCCGCGTGGCGGATGGTCGCCAGCCACGACCTAACGCCCGAGATCGCCGGCCTCGGCGGCTTTGCGGCGGCTGTGGTGGCGGCCCCCGAGACCGCGGAGCTGGCGATCGCCCGCGCGGTCGCCAAGCTTGGGCTCATGCCGACGGCGGTCGAGAGCGCCTGCCACCGGCTGCTGGCCGGGCTTGGCGGTTGGGCGCAGCTCGCGCGCGGCCGCCTGTGGCAGGCCGAGCTGGCGGGGACGACGGACGCGACGGCGACCGCGCTGCTGGCGATCCGGCTGGTCTGGGAGGAGGCGCTGCTCCGTCGCTATGCGCCCGCCATCGCCGAACGCTGGGCGGTCGTCGCCGCCGCGCACGCCGAACCCGTCGTCGCGGGCGTCGACGACGTGATCGACGCCGTGCTGCAGGAAGCGAGCGAACGCGCGGCGCAGCGGCGGCTGGCGGTGACGCTCGCCGACGGCGCGGCGCAGCGGGTGACCACTGACCGTCCGGCGCTGCAGGTCGCCTTCTGCATCGACGTGCGGTCGGAGGTGTTCCGTCGCGCGCTGGAAAGCCTTGACCCCGCCATCGTCACGCTCGGCTTCGCCGGCTTCTTCGGCATCGGGGTCGCACACCGTCGCCTCGCGTCGGATGTCGTCGAAGCGCGGCTGCCGGTGCTCCTCCCGCCCGGCATGACGTCGCGCGCCGGCAGCGACGATCCGGCGGCGCGCGCCGCCGACGGCGACGCTCGGATCAAGGCGCGGGCGAAGCGGGCGTGGGGGCGGTTCAAGCTGGCGGCGATCTCGTCCTTCGCCTTCGTCGAGGCAGGTGGTCCGCTGTACGTCGGCCGGCTGCTGCGGAATGCGCTGGCGCTTGGTGGAGAAGCGGCCACCGCCGATCCCGCGCCGCGCTTCGATCCGCCGCTCGATGCGCCGACACGGCTGGCGACGGCCGAGGCCGTGCTGCGGGCGATGTCGCTGACCGACGGCTTTGCGCCGCTCGTGCTGCTTGCCGGCCATGGTGCCAGCGTGGTCAACAACCCCCATGCCAGCGCGCTGCAGTGCGGTGCGTGCGGCGGGCATTCGGGTGAGGTCAACGCGCGGCTGCTCGCCGGCCTGCTCAACGACGCGGAGGTCCGGGCCGGACTGCGCCGGCGTGGCATCGATATCCCGACCGATACGCGGTTCGCAGGGGCGCTCCACGACACGACGACCGATGGCGTGACGATCTTCGCCGACGATGTTCCGACCGCGATCCCGGTCGCCAGTCTCGCCCGCGCCAAGGCGTGGCTCGCAAGCGCTGGCCGGCTGGCGCGGAGCGAGCGGGCGCTGCGCCTGCCCCGCGCCGGCAGCGGTGGTGCGCTCGCCCGCCGCGCGCGCGACTGGGCGGAGGTGCGGCCGGAGTGGGCGCTCGCCGGCTGTCACGCCTTCATCGCCGCGCCGCGGGCACGGACGGCCGCCGCCGATCTCCGCGGCCGCGCATTCCTGCAGGACTACGACTGGCGACGCGACGCCGACTTCGGCGTGCTCGAGCTGATCCTGACCGCCCCGGTCGTCGTCGCCAGCTGGATCAGCCTGCAGTATTACGGCTCGACCGTCGCGCCGGCGGTGTTCGGGGCGGGCAACAAGTTGCTCCACAACGTCACCGGCGGGATTGGCGTCGTCGAGGGCAACGGCGGCGTTCTCCGCGCCGGCCTGCCGTGGCAGTCGGTCCACGACGGCGAGCGGTTGGTCCACGAGCCGCTGCGCCTGTCGGTCCTGATCGAGGCCCCGCGCGAGGCGATCACTGCCGTCCTGGCGCGGCACGCGGGCGTGCGGGCGCTGTTCGACAACGGCTGGCTGCACCTGTTCGCCCTCGACGACGCCGGCCGCATGGCGTGGCGCTATCGGCCGGGCGGGTGGGAGCCGACCGATGTGGCGGCCGAGCGGGTTCGCGCTGCGGCGTGACCCCTCAGCGTGGCCGCTGATAAGGGACGAACGGCCCGAAGATGCAGCTGCCGTAGTTGACGCGGCTGATCGGATCGAACACCTCGAACGTGTCGCCCTCGCAGATGCCGATGGCGATCTCGCGCGTGAGGAGCGCGCGGTTGCGGCGGAGCGCGGCGCAGCCGGGGGCGACGTCGTTGCGGTAATAGCGTCCGCTACCGCGCTCGAAGACGATGGTCGACTGATCGACGATCGTCTGACCATGCAGGATGCGCTGGCGGATGCAGTGCTGGGCCGGCCCGGTGACGCTGCCGGACAGCAGGCGCGCGGTGTCGCGCGCGTCCGGCGGGTTCGCCGCCGCAGGAACGGCGAGGACGGCGAGGGCGAGCAGCAGGTGGCGCATGACGGTCCTTCCAACCGACGGCAACGCGCCACGCGCCCGGCGGTGCCGCGCCGCGCCCTTGGCCACGGCCGATCGCGCGCGGAAGTTGACAAAGGTCATGCGATGTCCCCCCCGGCTCCTCTCTCCAGCCAAGTGCGGCGGCCGGGAGCGGCGGATAGGGCGCGAGGCGCGGCGATCGTCACGCGACCGTCATAGCAGAACCGCCGCCTGTAGGACAGCAGCGCCGCGCGCCGGGCCAGTCGGGCGCGCCGGCCGCCCCGGATCAGCCCATCAGGCTTTCGTACCGCCGCAGGTGGTAATCGGCGTCGCCGAACTGCCCCTCGATCATCGTCGCGCGCTTGAAATAGTGGCCGATGGCGAGCTCGTTCGAGATGCCGATGCCGCCGTGGATCTGGACGGCGTTCTGCCCGACGAAGCGCAGCGACCGCGCGATCTTGTTCTTCGCCGCCGACACGTGCCGCGCGCGGTCCGCCTCGCCGAGGCGCAGCGTCGCCATCAGCGTCATCGACACGGTCTGTTCGACCTCCATGAACATATCGACCATGCGGTGCTGCAGCACCTGGAACTCGCCGATCGGGCGGCCGAACTGCTTGCGCTGGCGGCTGTAGTCGAGCGTCCCCTCGTGCAGCTTGCGGACGACGCCGGCGGCCTCGGCGCAGACGGCGGCGGTCGCCTCGTCGACGACCTGCTCGATCAGGGCGAGGGCCGAGCCGTTGTTGCCGATAAAGGCGTCGGTGCCGAAGCGGACGTTTTCGAAATAGACTTCGCTGGCGCGGCCGCCGTCGACGGTCGGATAGTCGCGCCGCGTGATGCCCGGCGTGGTCGCCGGCAGCAGGACGACCGACACGCCGTCGCGGTCGCGCTGCCCGCCGCTCGAGCGAGCCGTGACGAGGAAGTGGGTGGCGAACGGCGCGTCGCGGACGACCGCCTTGTGGCCGTTGAGGACGAAGCCGTCGCCGTCGGCGCGGATCGCGGTACGCAGGTCGGCGAGGTTGTAGCGGCCCTGCGGCTCGGCATAGGCGAAGGCGATGATGGCGTTGCCGGCGATGATCTCGGGGATGACCGCCTCGGCGATGGCGCCGCCGGCGGCCTTCAGGAACCCACCGCCGATGACGACGGTCGACAGGTACGGCTCGATAACCAGCGCGCGGCCGATCTCCTCCATGACGATCATGTTCTCGATCGCCCCGCCGCCGAGCCCGCCGTCCGCTTCGCCGAACGGCGCGCCGAGGATGCCGAGCTCCTCGGCGAAGGCCTTCCACACCGCGGGGTTCCACCCGGCGTCGCCGTTCACCGTCTTCTGCCGCGAGTCGAAGTCATAGGTGTCGGCGAGGTAGCGCTGCACTGATTCGCGCAGCAGCGTCTGTTCCTCGGTAAAGTTGAAGTCCATGTCAGTCCCCTTGGATAGTGCCCTTGTCGAGTTCGGCCGAGCATAGCTGCCGCAGCGCGGCGAGGTGGTAGCGTGCGGTCGTCCAGATGATGGGCGTCGCCGAACCGAAATAGTCGTGTGCCGTCTGGTTGCGAAAGCCCACCATCAAGGCCCAAGGCTGTTCCGGATGCCGCCGTTTCAGCTCATCACTCAGATGCCGGCTATTCTCCCCGATGTGCAGCAGGCGGTAGGCGGTGGCGTCGGCGAGCAGCGGGTGAGCGGTGAAGGCGGCGAGGTCGCAGCCGCCGAGCGAGTCGTCGATCCGGTCGATCAGGGCGACGATCGCGGCAAGCCGGTCGACATCGCTGGTCATCCGACGATCGGGATCAGGTCACGTTCGATGTTCGCTCGCATCCGCGGCAGCGACCCCGCGCTCACGATCGGCTGAACCGGCACCCCCAGATCGTCCTGCAACATCATCTGGATCCGCGCGAGGTCGAAGAGGCTGAAGCTTGGCTTCGCCTCGAAATCCACGTCGAGCAGGAGATCAACGTCCGAATCCGCGCGCGCCTCGTCGCGGGCGGTCGACCCGAACAGGCCGACGCCCCGCACCCCTTCCGCACGCAACGCCGGCAGGTGCCGGCGCAGCCTGGCGATGGCCTCGTCGCGTTTCATGCGGGCGTTCTACAGCCCCAGCACCATCTTGGCGATGATGTTGCGCTGGATCTCGTTCGATCCGCCGTAGATGCTCGTCTTGCGCATATAGAAATAATGCGGCGCGGCGCGGTGGACGTAGTCGGGGCCGATCGGGTGCTCGTTGTCGCCCTCGCCGAAGCCGCGGAAGTAGGGCGCGCCGTAGTGGCCGACCGCCTCCAGCGCCAGCTCGGTGATGCGCTGCTGGATCTCGGTGCCCTTGATCTTGAGGAGGCTCGACTCCGGCCCCGGACCCTTGCCCTGCGACTCGCCGGCGAGCGTGCGCAGTTCGGTGAACTCGAGCGCGGTCAGGTCGATCTCGAGCTCGGCGACCTTGCGCTTGAAGAAGGGGTTGGCGATCAGCGGCTGCGCCTCGCCGCCGAAGCTGTCGGTCTCGGTGCGGGCGATCTCCTTGACCTTCTCGATCCCCCGCTTCGACGCGGCGACGCCGGCGATGCCGGTGCGCTCGTGGGCGAGGAGGAACTTGGCGCAGGTCCAGCCCTTGTTCTCGTGGAAGACGCGGTTCTCGACCGGCACGACGACGTCCTCGAACCAAACCTCGTTGACCTCGTGCTCGCCGCCCAGCGTGATGATCGGACGGACGGTGATGCCCGGCGTCTTCATGTCGATGAGGAGGAAGCTGATCCCCTCCTGCGGCTTCGACGTGGGATCGGTACGGACGAGGCAGAAGATCCAGTCGGCGTGCTGGGCGAGCGTCGTCCACGTCTTCTGGCCGTTGACGCGGTAGTACTCCTTGCCGTCGTCGGCGGTGAAGCGCTCGGCCTTGGTGCGGAGGCTGGCGAGGTCCGACCCTGCGCCCGGCTCGCTATAGCCCTGGCACCACCAATCCTCGCCCGACAGGATGCGCGGCAGGAACTTCGCCTTCTGCTCCGGAGTCCCGAACGTGTAGATCACCGGCCCGACCATGTTGAGGCCGAAGGGCAGCAGGCGCATGGCGTCGGCGCGCGCGCTCTCCTCGGCGAAGATGTAGCGCTGTACGCTGGTCCAGCCGGTGCCGCCATATTCGACCGGCCACGCGATGCCGGCCCAGCCCTTGGCGGCGAGCACCTTGTGCCACGACAGGAAGTCCGCCTTCGACAGCTCCTCGCCGTGGTCGGCCTTGGCCTTCAGGTGGTGCGGGTAGTTGTCGGCGATGAAGGCGCGGACCTCGTCGCGGAAGGCGAGATCCTCAGGCGAGAAGTTGAGGTCCATGGCGGCGACTCCCAAGGCTGGTTTACGTGGACGTTAGCCGCTGCCGCCGATGCCTTCAACCGGGACCGCGCGCCGCAAGCTGGGCGGTGAAGCAGCGCGCCGGGTCGTCGGCCTTGCCGCTCGGCAGGCGCGCCTCGGCGAAGCGCGCGGTCGGCTGCCCGGCGGCGGGGTCGGGGTAGTAATAGACGTCGAGGACGCAGCCGGCCTGCGCGAACTGCACCGCGCGGGCCGGCCCTTCGCGCCGGTCGAGGCTGGCGGGGCCGAGCGCGGCGATGGCGGCGTCGGCGGGGCGGCCGAGGATGCGCTCGAGACCGGGAACCGGAGTCAGCGCGACGGGCTGGGCGCTGACCGGCTGCGGCGGCGGTGACGGCGCGGCGCAGGCGGCGAGGGCGAGGGGAATGGCGAGGGCGAGGCGGAGGCGCACGTCGCTGCTTACTCCTTCCTGTCATCCCCGCGAAAGCGGGGACCCATCTCCCGAACGCTGGAGATGGGTCCCCGCTTTCGCGGGGATGACACGCCTGTGGTTGGTGGCTAGGTCCGACGCTCGCCTGCCACGGAGCCGCCATGACCGCCGCCTACGACGTCCTCGCCATCGGCAACGCGCTGGTCGACGTCATCGCCACCCACGATGCCGCCTTCCTCGGCGCGCACGCCATCCCTAAGGGGACGATGCGCCTGATCGCCGCCGACGAGGCCGAGCGGCTGTACGCCCTGCTCGGTCCGGGGCGCGAGGTGTCGGGCGGGTCGGCGGCGAACAGCGTCGCCGGCATCGCCGCGCTGGGGGGCAAGCCGGCGTTCGTCGGGCGCGTCGCCGCCGACCAGCTGGGCCAGGTCTTCGCCCACGACATCCGCGCGGCGGGCGTCCACTACGCGACGCCGGCGATGGCCGACGGCCCGCCGACCGGGCGCTGCCTGATCGTCGTCACTCCCGACGGCGACCGCACCATGTCGACCTATCTCGGCGCCTGCCAGGAGCTGAGCGTCGCCGACCTCGACGCCGAGACGGTGCGGGCGAGCGCCGTCCTCTACCTCGAGGGCTATCTGTGGGACCCGCCCGCCCCGCGCGCGGCGATGCGGCTGGCGATCGCGGTGGCGCGCGCGGCGGGGCGCACGGTCGCCTTCACCCTGTCCGACGTGTTCTGCGTCGAGGGGCACCGCGACGACTTCCGCGCGCTGCTCGGCAGCCACATCGACATCCTGTTCGGCAACGAGAACGAGGTGCGGGCGCTCTACCGGACCGACGACCTCGGCACGGCGATGGCCGAACTCGCCCGCCACGCGACGATCACCGTCGTCACCCGGTCGGAGAAGGGCGCGGTGGTCATCGCCGGCGGCGAGACGATCGAGGTGCCGGCCGAGCCGGTCGCCCGTGTCGTCGACACCACGGGGGCGGGCGACCTGTTCGCCGGCGGCTTCCTCCACGGCTTCGTCGCCGGCCGTCCGCTCGCCGAGTGCGCGCGGATCGGCGGGATCGCCGCGGCCGAGATCATCAGCCACTATGGCGCGCGCAGCGAAGCCGACCTGAAGGCGCTCGTCGCCGCCCGGCTGTAGCGGCGGGTCCGATCGTCGCCGCCCGTCGTTGGGGCGGGATGACGAGCCCGACCGTCCCGCCGCCCGCACCCGAGGGGATGAACTCGGCGCTCGACCGCAACATCGCCGCGCTGACCCGCAGGCGGGCCGAGCACGAGGCGTCGGCGAACCTCGAGGAGCGGTTCGCCGAAGCGGTCAGCCGGTTCGCCGGAAGCCTGCGCTTCGTCTACGCCCACCTTGTCATCTTCGGCCTGTGGGTCGCGGCGAACGCCGGCGACCTGCCCGGCATCCCCCGCTTCGATCCCGGCTTTGTCGGGCTGGCGACGGTCGCCTCGGTCGAGGCGATCTTCCTGTCGACCTTCATCCTCATCAGCCAGAACCGCGCCGCGGCGCTGGCCGACAAGCGCGCCGACCTCGACCTCCAGGTCAGCTTGCTTACCGAGCACGAGGTGACGCGGCTGATCAAGATCACCGCCGACATCGCCGCCCACCTCGGCCTCGAGGTCGCGGCCGACCCCGAGATCGAGGAGCTGAAGCGCGACATCGCCCCCGAGGCGGTGCTCGACCGCATCGAGGACGAGGGCCCCTAGACGGTGAAGTCGGCGGCGTCGGCGCTGTCGGTGACACCGCGGGCGACGTTCGAGCGCGTCCGCCCATAAGCGAAGTAGAGCACCAGCCCGAGCGCGGTCCAGCCGAGGAACAGCTCCTTGGTCAGCGACGACAGCGAGAAGAACAGGAAGGTGCAGCCGATCGCCGCCAGCGGGGCCGTCACCCAGATCAATGGCGCGCGGAACGGCCGCCGCCGGCCGGGGTCGCGGACGCGCAGCACCATCGCGCCCACCGCCACCGCGACGAAGGCGAGCAAAGTGCCGGTGTTCGACACGTCGGCGAGCAGGTCGACCGGGAACAGCGCCGAGAACACCGCGACGAACACGCCGGTCGCAATCGTGATGACGTGCGGCGTGTGGAAGCGCGGGTGGATCTTCGACAGGACCGGCGGCAGCAGCCCGTCGCGCGACATGACGAAGAACACGCGCGTCTGCCCGTACATCAGCGCCAGGATGACCGACGGCAGGGCGATGCCGGCGGCGATACCGAGCAGGTTGGCCGCCCCGGGAAAATTGATCGTCTTCAGCACATAGGCCAGCGCCTCGCTCGACTTGGCGAGGTCGCTCGTCGGCTGCGCCCCGACCGACCCCGTCGCGGCGAAGCCGACCAGGATGTAGAGCACGGTCGAGATGCCGAGCGCACCGATCAGGCCGATCGGGATGTTGCGGTTGGGGTTGATCGTCTCCTCGGCCGCGGTCGAGACGCTGTCGAAGCCGACGAAGGCGAAGAAGATCGTCGCCGCCGCCGCCGACACGCCGACCGAGGCCATGATGCCCGGCTTGAACGGGTCGGGCACCTCGTGGCTGAAGAAGCCGTTGGGCATGAACGGCGTGAAGTTCGCCATGTGGACGACCGGCAGGGCGAGCGCCAGGAACATACACAGCGCCAGGATCTTGATCATCACCAGCACGGCGTTGAAGCGCGCGCTCTCCTTGGTGCCGATGACGAGCAGCGTCGTCACCGCCGCGGCGATGAACATCGCGGGGATGTTGATCGTGCCGGGCGTCGCATCGAACGGCCCGTGGACGAAGGTCGGCGGCACGACGGTGTTGAAGAAGCGATTGACCAGCCCGACCATGTAGCCCGACCAGCCTACCGCGACCGCCGAGCAGGCGATGGCATATTCGAGCGCCAGCCCCCAGCCGACGATCCACGCCGGCACCTCGCCGAAGGTCGCGTAGCTGAAGGTGTACGCCGACCCCGACACCGGCATCATCGCCGCAAGCTCGGAATAGGCGAGCGCGGTCAGCAGGCAGACGACGCCGCAGATGACGAAGCTGATCATCATCGCCGGCCCGGCCTTCGACGCCGCCGTCGCGGTCAGGACGAAGATGCCGGTGCCGATCGTGCCGCCGATGCCGAGCATGGTCAGCTGGAACGCGCCCAGGCTGCGCGTCAGCGGCTTCTTCTCCGCGGTGGCGAGCACCGCGTCGAGCGACTTGATCCGCCAGTCCATCAACGTCCCCTTGATCCCGCCTCTCAAGCGGGCGGTGGATTGCGGCGCGCAACGTGGCTTGGGGGAGGGGCGGCGGTCAAGCGATAAGGCGGAAGGTCACACAAGTTCACGAAATGACCGGTTTCGCGCGGGCTTTCGCCGCCGCCGCCGCGCGGCGGGCGCGGCGGGCGTGGGCGCGAAGCTGCGCCAGGAACCAGCTGTCGGCGTTGGGCGCGGCGTCGGCGGCGGCGATGATCCTCGCGTCCAGCCTGGCCGCGTTCCGCTCGATGTCCGCCTCGACGGTCGCATCGTCGAGCGTCGCCTGCTGCCACGCTGCGGCGATGGCACCGCCGGCGGGGTGGGCGCGCAG
>JAFARM010000004.1 GCA_019245455.1 Sphingomonadaceae bacterium
CTGGTGCTCGACAATGTCGGCGTGAACGTGACCGGGCTGGTGGCGGGGCTCGGCGTCGGCGGCATCGCCATCGGCCTTGCCGCGCAAGGCATCTTCGCCGACCTGTTCGCGGCGCTGGCGATCATCTTCGACCGGCCGTTCAAGCGCGGCGATTCGGTCAGCTACGACCAGACGAGCGGCAATATCGAGAGCATCGGCCTGAAGTCGACACGCATCCGCGCCTTCACTGGCGAAGAGCGGATCATCGCCAACAAGAAGCTGCTCGACAAGGAAATCCTGAACAACACGATGCGCAACCACCGCCGCGCGAAGCTGGCGCTGGGATTCGCCTATGAAACGCCGATCGACAAGCTGCGCGCGGTGCCGGCGATGGCCAAGGAGATCGTCGAGGCGAAACAGCGCCAGTTCGTCCGCTGCGGGCTCGTCGGCTTCGGCGCGTCGACGATCGACTTCGAGCTGGAGTTCGACAGCGACGGCCCGGACTTCGCCGCCTTCTACGACGGCCGCACCGCCGTCGGCCTGGCGCTCTACGAACGCTTCACCGCCGAGGGGCTGGTGCTGCAATTCCCCGTGCAGGTCCAGTATTTCGCCGAGCCGGACGGGACGTTGGTGGCACCTTATCCTCATGGCGAGGCGGCGGGATAGGGTGTAAGCCGACCCGCTAAGTCCGCTTTTGCCCTATAACGCTCAAAATACTCGTCCTCGCCTCGTCACCCCGGGCTTGACCCGGGGTCCCGCTTCTTCAGGCAATGGGAGACAGCGGGACCCCGGCACAAGGCCGGGGTGACGACGGTGCGTGGGGCCGAACCGTCTACGATCCGATTCGTCACGCTGGCGACGTGGCGTACCAGATGACGAAAAGAAAAAGTCCGCTTCCCACCCTCCCAAAGGCGCTCGCGCCAACTGACCGCACGATTAATTCCCGCCTTCGTCCAGGCTCAGCAGCGTGGCGTTGCCGCCGGCGCTCGTCATGTCGGTCGAGACGTGGCGCTCCAGGCAGAAGCGCTGGAGATAGTGCGGGCCGCCCGCCTTGGGCCCGGTGCCCGACAGCCCCTCGCCACCGAAAGGTTGCGATCCCACCACCGCGCCGATCATCGACCGGTTGACATACAGATTGCCGACGCGCGCCTGCGTCTCGGCGATCTCGGCGGCGCGGGCGATGCGGCTGTGCAGGCCCATGGTCAGGCCGTAATTCTTGGCGTTCACGCGCGCGATCGTCTCGGCGAGCTGCCCGGCGGGCCAAGTCGCGACGTGGAGGATCGGGCCGAACCACTCCTCGGTCAGGTCCTCGGGCCGGTCGAGCCGGATCAGCGTCGGCGGCACGAACAGGGCGGTCGCTGGCGCGGCGACGGTCTTGACCCACCGCGCGCGCGCCGTCTCGCGATAGGCCATCAGCCGGTCATAAGCCGCGCGGTCGATCACGGGGCCGACATCGGTCGCCGGATCGCCGGGGTCGCCGAGCACGAGCAGATCCATCGCGCCTGACAGCATCTCGATGATGCCGTCGGCCACCTCCTCCTGCAGCAGCAGCAGCCGCAAGGCCGAGCAGCGCTGCCCCGCCGAGCGGAAGGCGCTGGTGACCACGTCCGCCACGACCTGTTCGGGCAGCGCGGTCGAATCAACGATCATCGCGTTGATGCCGCCGGTCTCGGCGATCAGCGGCACGATCGGGCGGCTGTCGTCCTCCAGCAGCGTGCGGGCGATGCGGCGGGCGGTCGCGGTCGAGCCGGTGAAGGCGACGCCGGCGATGCGCGGGTCGCTCGTCAGCGCCTGGCCGACCTCGGGGCCGCCGGGGACAAGCACCAGCGCGTCGCGCGGCACGCCCGCTTCCCAGGCAAGCTCGACCGCGCGCCGCGCGATGGCGGGCGTCTGCGGCGCGGGCTTGGCGACGACGCTGTTGCCCGCGACCAGGGCCGCGACGGTCTGCCCGAGGAAGATCGCCAGCGGAAAATTCCACGGCGCGATTGTGGCCCAGACACCCCTGCCCTCCATCCGCAGCACGTTGCGCTCGCCCGTCGGGCCGGGCAGCTCGACCGGGTGAAGCTGCTGGCGCGCCTGCTCGGCATAATAGCGGCAGAAGTCCGCCGCCTCGCGGACCTCGCCTATCGCGTCGGCGATGGTCTTCTTCGCCTCCTGCACGCAGATCGCCATCAGCTCGTCGCGGTTCGCTTCGAGCAGGTCGGCGAGGCGGTCGAGGATCGCGGCGCGATGGCCGACGGGGGTTGTGGACCAGGCCAGGAAAGCGGTTTGGGCGCGGGTGATGGCGGCGGCGACGTTTGCCTCATCCCCCTCCCGCTTGCGGGAGGGGTTAGGGGTGGGCCTGTCGGCGATGACTGCACTCTCAGGCCCACCCCCGACCCCTCCCCTAAAGGGGAGGGGAGAGGACACCACCGCCGCCATCCACGCCAGCGTTGCCCGGTCGCTCAAATCCAGCCCCTGGCTGTTCTTGCGATCCCCGAACAGGTCAACCGAC
>JAFARM010000088.1 GCA_019245455.1 Sphingomonadaceae bacterium
GCGTCCTTGCCGATCAGGTCGATGCGGCTGATGTGGCTGTCGAGGTTGATGCGGACGCACGGCCAGTTGAGCCGCGCCGCGACCTGTTCGATATGGGTCGACTTGCCGGTGCCGTGATAGCCCTGGATCATCACCCGGCGGTTGAAGGCGAAGCCGGCGAGGATGGCGAGCGTCGTGTCGGGGTCGAAGACGTAAGCCGGGTCGAGGTCGGGGACACGCTCGTCGGCGGCGCTGAACGCCGGCACCTTGAGGTCGACATCGACGCCGAACACCTCGCGCGCGTCGACTTCCATGTCGGGCGCGTCGAGAACGGTGGCGGCATGGTCGACATCGGGCGAGGCAAGCGCTTGGGCCACTACGGCTGCTCCTGGGACGGTTTGGGTGCCGGCGTGCGGAACGCCGGCGCGGCGCGAAGGTGCGTATAGGCTTGGACCACGACCTGCAACTTCCCCTCGTGCGCGCGGTCGCCGCCGTTGGCGTCGGGATGGTAGCGGCGCAGCGCCGCCTTGTAGGCGCGGCGGATGTCGGCCATCGACGCCGCCGCGGTCAGGCCGAGCGTCTTCAGCGCGGCAACGTCGGCATCGGGCAGGACGTGGCCCGACGGCGCGCGGCGGGCGGCGAAGACATCGGCCCCGTGGCGGTCGCGGAGGATGCCGCTGCGATCGTTGAAGCGGGTGCGGCTGCCATCGGGCGACTCCCACCCGGCGAGCGGCGACTGGGCGGCGGCGATGGCTTCCGGACTGAGCCCGTCGAAGAAGTTGTAACCGGCGTTGAATTCGCGGACGTGGTCGAGGCACAGCCACTGCCACCCGCCCGCGGCCCCCGACAGGCGGTTCGACTGCGGCGCGCGGAACTCGGCAGGGGCGGTACAGCCGGGGTGGGCGCACGGGGTCGGCTCGGCGCGTTCGACGCGCCCATGGAAGCGGGGACGGCGGACCCGCTCGGGGCCTGTTTCGCTCAACGGGGCGTTATCCTTGGGAACGGCCCCGCGATATAGGCACGGGGACGGGCGGCGTGGAGGGCACGATGGGCGAACGGGCGGCGGAAATCGAGCGGCGGCTGACGGCGGCGCTGGCCCCGACCCGACTCGAGGTGATCGACGACAGCGACGACCATCTCGGCCACGCTGGGCATACGGGCGCAGGCGAGTCGCACTTCACCGTGCGGATCGCGGCCGCCGCCTTCGCCGGCCTGTCGCGCGTCGATCAGCAGCGCCGGGTCTACGCCGCGCTCGGCGATCTGATGAACGCGGGCGGCATCCACGCGCTGGTCATCGAGGCGAGCGCGGCTTGATCGCCGGCGCGCCTGCCCGCATAGCGGGTCCGCGCCGGCTTAGCTCAGTTGGTAGAGCACCTGATTTGTAATCAGGGGGTCAGGGGTTCGAATCCCTTAGCCGGCACCAGCGCACCGCCCAGTAACGGCTCGACTGGCGCGCCGCGGCAGCGCTGAGGCGCCCTCGCCACGGTGTCCAGCGAAGTGGACGTTAACCGTCATTTACGCTCTTTCGTTAATGATCTATCAGCACTTCGGGCGTCTTACTGCCGTCGGCCAGCGATGGCGGGCGGGGGCATCGCGGTCCAACTGGGGAGCTGATCATGAAAAACAATGTTGTCGTTCGTGCCCGTCGTGAACGCGGCGCCGTATCCGGCGCGGCTGCGGTCAGCGCGCTCGCCCTGCTGCTGGCGACGCCGGCGCAGGCGGCGCTGGTCAGCGCCTGCTCGGGCGTCAGCCTGCCACCGTCGGCCGTCACCGGCATCCTGCAGCCGGTGTTCCAGGGCATCGTCAACCCGATCCAGACCGATCTCAACGCGGTCCTCGGCCTGCCAGTGATCAACGGTCTGCTCGGCCTGCCGTCGCTCAACATCGGGCTGACCGGTCCCGGCGGACTCCTGACCACCGCCGCCAACGGCGCGCCGATCAGCCTGTCGGTCCTGAAGACCGACGGAACCGTGTTCGGCGCTGCCGACACGTGCAACACGACGACCGATTCGCTCCAGCTGAACACGCCGCAGGGTATCTCGATCGGTGGCAACCGGATCACCGGCCTTGGCAGCACGACGCTGGCTGCCGCCGGCGAGCTCAACTCGATTGCGCTTGGCAACAACGCGCGCACGGCGGCGAGCTCGACCTCGGCGGTCGCGCTGGGTACCAACGCGCAGGTGACGGCGAATGCCGCCAGCGCGGTCGCCATCGGCCAGAGCAGCGTCGCGGCGTCCACCGGCGCGATCGCCGTCGGCCGCAGTGCCAGCGCCGGCACCACGGCGACGAACGGCATCGCCATCGGCGCGGGCGCGACCGTCGCCAACGGCGCGACCGGCGGCGTCGCGCTCGGCGGCGCGGCGACGGCGAACTATGCCAACAGCATCGCCATCGGCAACAACAGCGCGACCGGGGCTGCGGCTCCCGCCGGCGCCGGCTTCCTCACCGGCCAGGCGGCTCCCGCGGCGGAGGCGTCGTTCGGCACCGCCGCGGCGCGCCGGCGGCTGACCAACATCGCCGATGGTTCCGCCGCCTCCGACGCGGTGACCGTCGCGCAGCTGACCGCCGAGAACAACGGGCGCAATGCCCTGGGCACCGCGGCGGCGGCCAACATCGGCGGCGGCGCGACGTATAATCCGGCGACGGGGACGATCTCGGCGCCGGCGCTGACGGTCCAGGGGACGACGTACAACAATGTCGGTGCGGCGCTCGGCGGCCTCGACACGGCGACGACGGCCA
Organism: Sphingomonadaceae bacterium; assembly: GCA_019245455.1. Classification (GTDB taxonomy): domain Bacteria; phylum Pseudomonadota; class Alphaproteobacteria; order Sphingomonadales; family Sphingomonadaceae; genus Polymorphobacter_B. Next base: position 2,719 of record JAFARM010000088.1, read on the forward strand.
ACACGACGGCGATCGCCGGCAACACCACCGCGATCGCCGGCAACACGACCGCGATCACCAATCTCGCCGCGGGCGTCAACACCGGCACGGCCGGCCTGGTTCGGCAGACCGGCGGCGCGCCCGGTACCGGCCGGATCACGGTCGGCGCGGCGACGGGCGGAACCAACATCAGCGTCGCCGGCACAAGCGGCGATCGAACGATTTCCGGCGTCGGTCCGGGGATTGCCGCCGACGATGCCGCGAACGTCGGCCAGGTCACGGCGGCAGTCGCGGCGGGGACGGCGAACGCGGTCCAATACGACATCGCCGGCGGCGTGCGCCAGAACAGCGTGACGCTGGCCGGCGGTGCGCCGGGCACGGTGCGGGTGACCAACGTCGGCGCGGGCGCGCTTGCCGCCGGCTCCACCGACGCGGTCAACGGCAGCCAGCTGTTCGCGACCAACACCCAGGTCGCGACCAACACCGGCAACATCGCGACGAATACCGCGAACATCGCCGCCAACGCCGGGATCGCCGCCGCGGGCCTCGGCAGCGTCGCCACCAATCTGGGCGGCGGCGCGACGTTCAACCCCGCGACGGGCGTCGTCTCGGCGCCGAGCTACACCGTCCAGGGCGCGACGTACAACAATGTCGGCTCCGCGCTCGGCGGGCTCAACGCGGCGACGACCAACAATACGACGGCGATCACCAACCTCACCAACGGGACAGCGGGCCTCGTCCAGCAGGCGACGCCGACCTCGACGGTGACGGTTGCGGCGGCGACCGGCGGGACGACGGTCGACTTCACCGGCACCGGCGGCACGCGGAGACTGACGGGCGTGACCGCGGGGGCGAACCCCAACGACGCGGTCAACTTCGGCCAGCTGACGGCGACAAACAACCAGGTCGCCGCGAACACGGCGAACATCGCCACGAACACGGCGAACATCGCGACCAATACCGGCAACATCGCGACCAACACGACCAACCTGACCAACCTGACCAACGGCCTCAACAGCGGCACGGTCGGCCTGGTGCAGCAGACCGGCGGCGCCCCGGGGGCAGGCCAGATCACCGTCGGCGCGGCCACGGGGGGCACCAGCCTCACCGTCGCGGGCACGGCGGGCAACCGGGTCGTCTCGGGTGTCGCCGCCGGCGTCGCGCCGACCGACGCGGCCAATGTCGGCCAGATCGGCGCGGCGACGGCGAACGCCGTTCAGTACGACACCGCGGGCGGCGTCCGGCAGAACAGCGTCACGCTCGCCGGGGGCGCGGTCGGGCCGGTGACGGTGACCAACGTCGCTCCGGGGGCGCTCAGCGCGACGTCGACCGACACGGTCAACGGGGCTCAGCTGTTCGTGACCAACACGCAGGTGGCGACCAATACCGGCAATATCGCGACGAACACGGCCGACATCGCGACGAATACCGCAAACATCGCGACGAATACCGCTAACATCGCGACGAATACGTCGAACATTGCCACCAACACCGCGAACATCGCGACGAACACCGGCAACATCGCGGCCAATACGGCCAACATCGCGACCAACACCGCGAACATCGCCGCGAACACGGCGGCGATTACGACCAATGCCGGCATCACCGCGGCCGGGCTCGGCAGCGTCGCCACCAACTTCGGCGGCGGCTCGACCTTCGACCCGGCGACGGGGATCGTCTCGGCGCCGAGCTACACCGTCCAGGGGACGACGTACAACAACGTCGGCGCGGCGCTCGGTGGGCTCGACACGGCGACGACGGCCAACACGACGGCGATCGCCAACATCAACACCTCGATCACCGGCGGCACGGCCGGCACGGTGGTGCGCGCGCCGGCGACGCCCGACACGCTGCTGCTGACCGCCGCCGGCGGGACACCGGCGGTGCCGGGCAAGGCCCAGGTGCTGCGCAACGTCGCCAACGGGACGATCGCGACGGGGTCGACCGACGCCGTCACCGGCGATCAGCTGAACACGACCAACGCCCAGGTCGCGGCCAACACCGGCACCATCGCCACCAACACGGCGAACATCGCGACCAACACGGCGAACATCGCGACGAATACGACCAGCATCAACAACCTGACGACCGGGCTCAACAACGGCACGGTGGGCCTCGTCCAGCAGGTCGGCGGCGCGCCGGGCGGGGGCGCGATCACCGTCGGCGCGGAGACCGGCGGCGCCAGCCTCAACGTCGCCGGCACGGCGGGCAATCGCATCATCTCGGGCGTCGCAGCGGGTGTCGCGGCGACCGATGCGGCGAACGTCGGGCAGATCACCGCCGCCGTCGGCACGGCGACGGCGAACAGCGTCCAGTACGACACCGCGGGCGGCGTGCGGCAGAACCGCATCACGCTCGCCGGCGGCGCGGCCGGGCCGGTGACGGTGACCAACGTCGCTTTAGGGGCGCTCAGCGCGTCTTCGACCGACGCGGTCAACGGTGGCCAGCTGTTCGCGACCAACACGAATGTGACCAACAACACGACGGCGATCACCAACCTTGCCAACGGCGCGGCCGGCACGGTGCAGCGGACGGGCGCGGCGAACGGCCTCGCCCTTGTCGCGGCGGGGGGGACCGGCGCGGCTCCGGGGGCGGCGCAGACGCTGTCGAACGTGGCCAACGGTGTCGCGGCGACCGATGCGGTCAATCTGGGCCAGGTCACCGGGCTGATCGGCAGCGCGGCGGGCGCCGCGCCGCTGCAATACTCGACCGCGGGCGCGCCGACGACGGCCAACCCCGGCGTGGTGTCGAACGACACGACGCTGGTCGGGCTCGCCGCCGGCACGCCGGTGGCGCTGCACAACGTCGCCGCCGGCGCGCTGACGACGACGTCGACCGACGCCGTCAACGGCAGCCAGCTCGCCGCCACCAACGCGCAGGTGGCGTCGAACACGACCGTGATCGCCGGCAACACGACCAATATCGCCGCCAACACGACGGCGATCACCAACCTCAACAACGGCACCGCCGGCCTCGTCCGGCAGACCGGCGGCGCACCCGGCACCGGCCAGATCACGGTCGGCGCGGCGACCGGCGGGGCCAGCGTGTCGGTCGCCGGCACCGGCGGCAACCGCCGCGTGACCGGGCTCGCGGCGGGCGTCGCCGGCAACGATGCCGTCACCGTGGCGCAGGTCAACGCGCTGACCGGCGGCAGCCTCAACAACGTCCAGTACGACTCCGACGGCATGGGCGGCCGGGCCAACTCGGTCACGCTCGCCGGCAGCGCGCCGGGCACGGTGGCGATCAACAACGTTGCCGCGGCACCGCTCACCGCGACCTCGACGGGGGCGGTCAACGGCGGCCAGCTGTACGCGACCAACACCACGGTCGCGCTGCTGACGACCGGTCAGGCCGGCGCGTTCCAGGCCAACAACGCGGCCGCCGCGGCGGCTCCGGTGGCGTCGGGCGCGAATGCGGTCGCCGGCGGCTTCGGAGCCAGCGCGACCGGCGCGGGCAGCGTGGCGCTCGGGGCCGGGGCGGTGTCGACCGGCACCGGCTCGGTCGCCATCGGCCAGGGGTCGACCGACGGCGGCGCGAGCCGCGTCGTCTCGGTCGGCGGTCCGGGCAGCGAGCGGCGGGTGACCAACGTCGCCGCGGCGCTCAACGGCACCGACGCGGTCAACCTGGCGCAGCTGCAGACGGTGACGAACAGCTTCACCGCGACGACGCAGGGGCTGCAGAACCAGCTGAACCAGACCAACTTCGACCTCGGTCAGGTCCGTCGCCGCGCCAACGGCGGCACGGCGGGCGCGATGGCGGTCGCCGGCCTGCCGCAGGCGTTCGAGCCGGGCAAGTCGCTGATCGGCGGTGCGGTCGGTTATTGGCAGGACCAGGTTGCGTTCGCCATCGGCGCCTCGACGATCATCGGCGAGCACACGGTGCTGAAGGCGGGTGGCTCGATCTCGAACCAAGGCATCGGCGGCTTCAACGCCGGCATCGGGTTCCAGTTCTAGGGCGCGAGGCGTCGCGCAAATGGCCGAGGGTGCGAATGCGCCCCCGGCCATTTGCCGACTCGCGCGAAGGCGGCCGGCGGGCCGGGCGATCCTCCCGCCCGAACCCGTCCGACGACGCGGCTTCGCCGCGGCGCGCCTTCGCTGACGTGCAGACGGCGGCAGCGACGTCGCCGTTTCTACCATCCGTTCTGGCGCGTCGCGGCGGAGCCGCGCCGTCGGACGGGTTCGGCGGGATCGCCCCGCCCCGCCCGGCCGGGCTGGCGCGAGTCCGTGCGCTGCTGCGCGCGCCTTCGGCGTGCTCGCTGCTTACGGCCGCGCCGCGCCGAACACCCGGGCGAAGATCGTGTCGACGTGCTTCAGGTGGTAGCTGAGGTCGAACAGCGGGGTCAGCCGATCGGCGGGCAGGAAGCGCGTCACCTCGGGATCGGCCTTGAGCAGCTCCAGCAGTGACAGTCGGCCGTCCGCCTCCCACACCTTCATTGCGTTGCGCTGCACCAGCCGGTAGGCGTCCTCGCGGCTTGCCCCCGCTTGGGTCAGCGCCAGCAGTACGCGCTGCGAATGGACCAACCCGCCCATGCGGTCGAGGTTCGCCTGCATCCGTTCGGGGTAGACGAGCAGCTTGTCGATCACCCCGGTCAGGCGGGCGAGCGCGAAGTCGAGCGTCACCGTCGCGTCCGGCCCGATCATCCGCTCGACCGACGAGTGACTGATGTCGCGCTCGTGCCACAAAGCGACGTTCTCGAGCGCCGGCGTGACCATGCCGCGGACGAGGCGGGCGAGGCCGGTCAGGTTTTCCGAAAGGACCGGGTTGCGCTTGTGCGGCATCGCGCTCGACCCCTTCTGGCCGGGCGAGAAATACTCCTCCGCCTCCAATACCTCGGTCCGCTGCAGGTGACGGATCTCGGTCGCCAGCCGCTCGACGCACGAGGCGACGACGCCCAGCGTCGCGAAGAACATCGCGTGGCGGTCGCGCGGGATGACCTGCGTCGACACCGGCTCGACCGTCAGGCCCATCTTATCCGCGACCCACGCCTCGACGAAGGGATCGACATTGGCGAAGGTGCCCACCGCGCCGCTGATCGCGCAGGTGGCGACCTCGGCCCGGGCGGCGACGAGGCGCGCGCGGCAGCGGTCGAACTCGGCAAAGGCCTGGGCGAGCTTGAGACCGAAGGTCGTCGGCTCGGCGTGGATGCCGTGGCTGCGGCCGATCGTCGGCGTGTCCTTATGCTCGAAGGCCCGCCGCCGGAGTACCGCCAGCAACGCGTCGACATCGGCGATCAGCAGGTCGGCCGCGCGGGCGAGCTGGACGCCGAGACAGGTGTCGAGGACATCGGACGACGTCATCCCCTGGTGGACGAAGCGCGCCTCGTCGCCGACATGTTCGGCGAGATTGGTCAGGAAGGCGATGACGTCGTGCTTGGTCTCGCGCTCGATCGCGTCGATGCGCGCGACCTCGAACCGGCCGCGTGCCCAAACCGCCGCCGCCGCCTCGCGCGGGACGATGCCGAGTTCGGCCAGCGCGTCCATCGCGTGCGCCTCGATCTCGAACCAGATGCGGAAGCGCGTCTCGGGCTCCCAGATGGCGACCATCTCGGGACGGGAATAACGCGGGATCATCGGCGGGGCCTCTCGCGGGCAGGGCCGCGGCATGGTGAAGCGGAGGCCGGTAGCACGGGGTGAGCCGAGCCGGCAATGCGGCGGCGCGATGCAACGATCGGCGCTGCGGCCCGTTGATGCCGCCTGACGAAGGAAGACAAGTATGTTCAAGCACTTGCTTTTGGTCGCAGGCGTCGCGGCGGGACCAGCGCTGGCGCAGACCGTGGCCCCCGGTGCCGTCGGCAGCGCGACGGTACCGTATGCGCCGGCCGGCTCGGCGACCGTCGCGGGCGCGCGCCCCGGCACG
>JAFARM010000153.1 GCA_019245455.1 Sphingomonadaceae bacterium
CCGCGATCTACATCCGCCGCGGGCTGCCGGCGGCGCTGGCCAAGGAGGTCGCCGCCGTCCTCTCCGCCAAGGACCCGCTTGCCGCCCACGCCCGCGACGAGCTCGGCATCACCGAGGTGTCGGAGGCGAAGCCGGTGCAAGCGGCGCTGGCGAGCGCGGCGTCGTTCTTCGCCGGCGGCGTATGGCCGGTGGCCGCCGTGCTGCTCGCGCCGCCGGGGGTGCTGCTGTACGCCGTCGTCGCGGTCGCGCTGGCGGTGCTGGCGGTGCTGGGGTTCGCCGGCGCGCGAACCGGCGGTGCCGCGCCGCTGCCGGCGGTCGTGCGCGTCGTGTTCTGGGGCGCGCTGGCGATGGCGGTGACAGCGGGGGTCGGGCGGCTGTTCGGGGTGGCGGCGGGGTAGCGGCGTCGGCGGAATCGGCGCGGGGTTCCGGCCGGTTCGCCAAGGCGGCGTGCAGCCCTTGATCTGTCATCCCGGCGCAGGCCGGGACCCATGAACTCGAACGTTCGCGTTCATGGGTCCCGGCCTTCGCCGGGATGACGGAAATGGGCCAGTTGTACGTCGCCGGTTGGAGACGACAGCGGACGCCACACCGATGAGCCGAGCGCCACCGCTCTTCCCGGCGGCAGAACCGCCGGCGGCGCGCCCACCACCCGCACCGCGTCGCGCCGCGCGCGGTCGAGGATCGTGGCGGGCACGGCGGCGTCGTGGTAGATGGTGTCGGCTTGGGCCAGCGCGCGGAGCTGGCGCAGCGTCAGCTCGTCGGCGTCGGGCGACGTGAGGCGGATCGTCGTCAGCGTCGCGGACGGCTGGACGCCCGCGCGCCCGCCTCCGCCGCGCGCTGAGTCGAACGCTGAATCGGCCTCGGTCGCCGCGCTCGACGCAAGTACCTGCGCGATCACCGCCGTGGCGTCCGCGTGTTCCGCCAGCGGGTCGAGCGGGCCGCCGGGGGCGAGTGCGGCGTCCCACAGCGCCCGGCGCGCGGCCGGAGTCGGCGCGATCTCCGCCACGGCGGCGCGGGCGGCGAAGATCGCCTCGGCCAGCCGCCCGAGGTCGGCGGGAAGGAGGGCCTCGAGCCGTTCCCGCAGCGCCTTGGCGAGGCTCGCCGACGCGCCGCCGGTGCCGACCGCGACCACCACCGGCGAGCGGTCGACGATCGCCGGCACGGTGAAGTCGCACAACGCCGGCCGGTCGACGACGTTGACGAGGCAACCCGCCGCCCGCAGCCGCGCCACCTCGGCCGCCGCCTGCTCGGCGTCGTCCACCGCGACGAAGGCGAGGACGGCGGGCAGCTCGGCGACGACCTCCGCCCCGGCCGCACGGACCAGCCGGGCCTTGGCCGCCGCCGCCTCGCCGTCGCCGACGACGAGGACGCGACGGCCGGCGAGGGGGAAGAACAGGGGGAGGGAATGCATTGGGGGACGGTGTACCTGTTCCTCCCCGGCGCGGGGAGGGCTTAGTTCCTCCCCGGAACGGGGAGGGGGACCGCGCCGCTTCTTCAGCGGCGTGGTGGAGGGGCCGGTCTCCGCATAACGAAAGTACGTCGCGCGGCGAGCGACCCCTCCGTCACGGCTTCGCCGTGCCACCTCCCCGTTCCGGGGAAGGAACTTGGCGGCCGCTCTCCGGCAATGGCTCCCTCTCCAGCTTGCGGGAGAGGCGACTCGCGCGCCAGCGCGGCGGGTGAGGGTGTACCCCAGGCCAGCGAGCGGCGAGGGCGCCCTCCCACTCAACCTTGTCATCCCCGCGAACGCGGGGACCCATCTCCTCAAGGCTCAGGAGATGGGTCCCCACTTTCGCGGGGATGACAGTAGGCAGTAGAACGGCGGCACCTGCCAGACCCGACACCCTCACGCCGGGCCGGCGCTGACGCGCCGTCTCTCTCCCTCTCCCGCAAGCGGGGGGCCGTCGCGCGGGGGAGGAGGCCCGGACCGCGGCGCTAGAGCCCCACCCCCTGCAGATACTCGCGCACCGCCGGCCCGACATCCTCGCGCTCCAGCGCCAGCGCGATGTTGGCGTTGATGAAGCCCGCCTTGTCGCCGCAGTCGTGGCGGACGCCGGTGAAGGTCAGCGCGTGAAACGGCTGGCGGCCGATCAGCTGCGCCATGGCGTCGGTCAGCTGGATCTCGTTCCCCGCGCCGCGCTTGCCCTCGCCCAGGATGCCCATCACCTCGGGCTGGAGGATGTAGCGGCCGATCGCCGCCAGCCGCGACGGCGCGGTGCCGGCCTTGGGCTTCTCGATCACGCCCTTGACCTCAGTGACGAGGCCGTCCGCCGCGCCGGGGTCGACGATGCCGTAGCGGTGGGTGTGCGCCTCGGGCACTTCCAGCACCGAGATGACGTTGCCGCCGTGCCGTTCGTAGACGCCGACCATCGCCTTCAGCGCCGGCGCGGCCGGGTTCCACAGCAGCTCGTCGGGGAGCAGCACGGCGAACGGCTCGTCGCCGGTGATGAGGCGCGCGCACCACACGGCGTGGCCGAGCCCGGCGGGCTCCTGCTGGCGGACGTAGGCGATGCGGCCGGGCGCGAGCTGGGTCGAGTCGAGCAGCGCGAGTTCCGCCGCCTTACCCTTCGCCTTGAGGCTGGCGACGAGTTCCCCGGCGATGTCGAAATACTCCTCGAGGCTCCCCTTCCCTCGCGCGGTGACGTAGATCATCTGCTCGACGCCCGCGCTCAGCGCCTCATCGACCGCGTACTGGAGCAGCGGCCGGTCGACGACGGGCAGCATCTCCTTGGGCACCGCCTTGGTCGCGGGCAGGAAGCGCGTGCCCTGCCCGCCGACGGGGAAGATGGCCTTGCGGATGGGTTTGGGCATACGCGGACTCACTCCTCGAGGTGCAACCCCGCTCATGCTGAGCTTGTCGAAGCACGCACGAACGGTCGTTTGTGCTTCGACAAGCTCAGCATGAGCGGGGTGGGATCGCGTGCAGGATTACAAGGATCGGCATCAGGGCGAAAGCCACGGCGCGATCCGTTCGCGCGCGAGCTGGGCCGCGATGTCCTCGCGCGGGCGGACGACGGCCCAGCGATCGCCGTCGACCAGCACCTCGGGCACCAAGGCCCTCGAGTTGTAGGTCGACGCCATCGTCGCCCCGTAGGCACCCGCGGTCATGAACGTGACGAGGTCGCCCGCGGCCACCGCATCCATGTCGCGATCTTCGGCAAAGGTATCGCCGGTCTCGCACACCGGGCCGACGACGGTCGCGGTCATGCGTGCGCCGGTGGGCGCGACGGCGCGGATGTGGTGCCACGCGCCGTACAGCGACGGGCGGAGCAGGTCGTTCATCGCCGCGTCGACGACGACGAAGGTCCGCGCCGCACCGGCCTTGACCGTCACAACCCGGCTAACGAGCACGCCGGCGTTGCCGACGATCAGGCGGCCGGGTTCGCACAGCAGGCGCACGCCCCAGCCGGCGGTCGCGCGGGCGACGAGCGCGCCATATTCGGCGGGCGTCGGCGGCGGGGGCTGGTCGGGGCGGTAGGGGATGCCGAGCCCGCCACCGAGGTCGACCCGCTCGACGGACAGCCCGCCGGTGCGGAGGTCGCGCACAAGCTGCCCCAGCGTGGCGAAGGTCGCCTCGAGCGGAGCGAGGTCGGTCAGCTGGCTGCCGATGTGCGCGCCGACGCCGACCGGCCGCACGCCGTGCAGCGACGCCGCCAGCGCGTAGGCGGCAGGCACGCGGGCGAGGGGGATGCCGAACTTGTTCTCGGCCGCCCCGGTCGAGATCTTGGCGTGGGTGCGGGCATCGATCTCCGGGTTGACGCGCAGCGCCACCGTCGCCGTCGTGCCGAGCGCCGTCGCCACCTCTGACAGGGCGTGAAGCTCGCCTTCGCTCTCGACGTTCATCTGGTAGATGCCGACCGCCAGCGCTGCCGCCATCTCGCCGCGCGTCTTGCCGACGCCCGAAAAGACGATGGCGCCCGGCGGCACCCCGGCGGCGAGCGCACGGCGCATCTCGCCCTCCGACACCACGTCCGCCCCCGCGCCGAGGCGCGCGAGCGTGGCGACGACGCTGACGTTCGGGTTGGCCTTGACGGCATAGGCGATCAGGGGCGCCTCGCCGGCGGGACTCTCCAAGCCGGCGAGCGTGTCGCGGAACACGCCGAAGTGGCGGACCAGCGTCGCGGTCGAATAGCAGTAGAACGGCGTGCCGACCGCGTCCGCCAGCGCCGTCAGGTCGACCTCCTCGGCGAAGAGCCGGCCGGCGCGGTCGGTGAAGTGATCCATTCAGCCGCCCCCGTCATCCCCGCGCAAGCGGGGACCCAGCTCCCTCAGCCGGCCGTGGTGACGTATGGGACGCCATTCGGACCGGCGGGAGATGGGTCCCCGCTTGCGCGGGGATGACAGCGAGATCGCGCACCCCCCGCTCACTGCGGCGGCAGGTTGAAGCGGTCGTCGCGGCGCTCCTCCGACCGGCGCAGCGGGTCGTCGGCGCGGGCCGGCTGGTCCTGCGTCGGCACGATCAGGCGCTGCGACGGCGGCGGCCCGGGCAGCGGCTTCGCCGCCTCGCCGGGCGGAGCCTTGGGCATCAGCTCGCCCTGCTTGCCGCACGCGGCGAGGACCACCGCCAGCACGAGGGCCGCCGCGCGCCTCATGCCGCCGCCCGCGCCGCGGCGATCGCCGCGCGGACGTTCGCCGGGGCGGTGCCGCCGAAGCTCGTCCGGCTGGCGACCGACGCGTCGACCGACAGGACGTCGAACACGCCGGCCGTGATCCGCGCATCGATCGCCTGCAGCGTCGCCAGCGGCAGGTCGGCGAGGCCGCAGCCGGCGTCCTCTGCCGCGCGGACGGCGCGGCCGGTGATGTGGTGCGCCTCGCGGAACGGCACGCCCGCCTCGCGCACCAGCCAATCGGCGAGGTCGGTCGCGGTCGAAAAGCCGCTGGCCGCGACCGCGCGCATCCGGTCGGTGTCGAAGGTCAACGTCGCGACCATGCCCGTCATCGCCGCCAGCGCGAGGGCCAGCAGGTCGTACCCCTCGAACACCGGCGGCTTGTCGTCCTGCATATCCTTGGAATAGCTGAGCGGCAGGCCCTTCATCGTCACCATCAGCGCGGTGAGGCAGCCGATCAGCCGGCCGCTGTGGCCGCGGACCAGTTCGGCCGCGTCGGGGTTGCGCTTCTGCGGCATGATCGACGATCCGGTCGAAAAGGCGTCGGGCAGCGCCACGAAGCCGAACGGCTGCGACGCCCAGACGACGATCTCCTCGGCCAGCCGCGACAGGTGCAACCCGGCGATGGCGGCGGCGGACAGGAACTCCAGCGCGAAGTCGCGGTCGGACACCGAATCGAGGCTGTTCGCCGTCGGCCGGGCGAAGCCCAGCGCCGTGGCCGTCGCCTGGCGGTCGATCGGGAAGCCGGTGCCGGCGAGCGCCGCCGCGCCCAGCGGACATTCGTCCATCCGCGTGCGCAGGTCCGTGAACCGCCCCCGGTCGCGGCCGGTCATGGCGACGTACGCCAGCAAATGATGTCCAAGGGTTACCGGCTGCGCCACCTGCAGGTGCGTGAAGCCGGGCATGACGCTGTCGGCGTGTTCCGCGGCACGGGCGAGCAGGGCGTCGGTCAGCGCCGCAAGGCCCGCGTCGACGGCATCGACCGCGTCGCGCACCCACAGGCGGAAGCTCGTCGCCACCTGGTCGTTCCGCGACCGCGCGGTGTGCAGCCGCCCGGCGGCGGGGCCGATCAGGGCCGCGAGCCGCGTCTCGACCGTCATGTGGATGTCTTCCAGCGCCGGGTCGACCGGCACGCCGCCGGCGTCGTACTCGGCAGCGATCGCGGCCAGGCCGGCGTCGATCGCCGCGGCGTCGGCGGCTGCGATGATCCCCTGCGCCCCCAGCATCGCCGCGTGCGCGCGGCTGCCGGCGATGTCCTGCCGCCAAAGCCGCTTGTCGAAGGGGATCGAGGCGTTAATGTCGCGCATGACCGCCGCCGGCCCGCCGGCGAAGCGGCCGCCCCACAGCGGATTGGACGGATCGATGCGCGTCGTGATCGGAATGGTCCTGACAGGCCTCGTGCTGGCGACTAGCGGCTCTGCCGCCCCATCGCAACCGCCGAGGCTGGGCAAGCTCGACCGCAGCCACGCCGGCGAGGCCCCGCCGGCGATCCCGATCGAGGCGCAGGACGGGCGCAAGTCGACCATCGCCGCGGTCGTCGCCGCCGCCCACCGCCCGGTCATCGTCAACCTGTGGGCGACGTGGTGCGTGCCGTGCCGGGGCGAGCTGCCGCAGCTCGACATCCTGGCCCATGTCCGCGGCGACAAGCTGCTGATCGTGCCGGTGAGCGAGGACCTGGAGGGCTGGCGCGCGGTGAACAAGGTGTTCGCCCCCGGCCATTTCACGGGATTGAAGACGTGGCTCGACCAGCCGGGCAACTTCGGCGCGAAGATCGGCGCCGCCGGGCTGCCGGTATCGATCGTCTACGGCGCCGATGGCCGCGAGAAGTGGCGCGTCAACGGCGTGCCCAACTGGGATTCGCCCGAGGTGCAGGCGTCGATCGAATAGGGCGGCGGGCTCAGCCCCCCACGGACCTACCCGCTCATGCTGAGCAAACCTTGCTCATCCTGAGCAAACCCCGCTCATGCTGAGCCACGCCTGCTCATGCTGAGCCAACCCCGCTCATGCTGAGCCAGGCCCGCTCATCCTGAGATGACCCCGCTCATGCTGAGCCTGTCGAAGCACGCCCCACCCTCCCCCGTGCTTCGACAAGCTCAGCATGAGCGGGGTTAGTTCAGCATGAGCGGGTTTTGCTCGGCATGAGCGGGCCCGGCTGAGCATTAGCGGGCGTGGCTCAGCATGAGCGGGGTTGGTATCGGGGTTCGCCTACAGGTCCACCCCTGCGGCGATCGCCTCCAGCTTGCGGATGCGCTCCTTCAGGTCGGCGAGGTCGATGCGGTTGGCCACCGGCACGTCGCCGCCATGGCTGCGGTCGAGCGCGTGGCGGCGAAGGTCGAGCCATCCCTTCCAGCTCCAGGCGAACACCGCCGAGAGGGTGGCCAGCGCGGCGAGCGATGCGGTGCTGAGGATGACGAGCGAGTCGGGGGACATCACGGCCTCCTTTCAGGGCGGTGTCAGCGGTCTTCGACGCGGCGCGTTCCGCCGCGCGCGAGCGGTCGGTCGTCGCCTTGCGACAGGGAACGGTCGTCGCTCCGCGACAAAGAGCGATCGTCGACGCGGGCGAGCGCGTCGATCTGGTCGGACAGGCGGCGCGACGGGTCGGTGACGAGGCGTTCGAGCACCTGGACGCGGCTCGCCAGGCGGTCGATCTCGGCCTTCATCCGCGCACCGTCCTCGATCGACACCGCGTCCTGGGGTGCCGCGATGAGGTCGCGGCGGCCGCGCCGCCCGTCCAGGCCGTACCGGGCACGGACGACGCGGCCGATGGTCATGATGAGGATGATGAGGACGACGGCTTCGGCCCAGGCCATGGCGGCGGTTCCTGCGGTTGGAATTGGGGAGGATAATGTTCGATCATCCACACCCGCTCATGCTGAGCCTGTCGCAGCGCGCTGACAGGCTCGCCCGTGCTTCGACAGGCTCAGCATGAGCGGGGTGGGATTCATAATCGGGGTGGGATCCATGAGCGGGGTGGGATCCATGAGCGGGGTGGGGATCGGTGACACGGAACGCTGACCCTTCAGTTCAGCCGCGCGGGGTCGCGCAGCGCCTCGATCTCGTCGGCGAGGTGGCCGGAACGATCGGTGACGATGCGGTTGAGGACGGCGACGTGCGCCTCCAGCCGTTCGATCTTGGCGGCGTACTGCGCCGCCTGCTCGCCCGCCGTGCGCGCGGCGAGGTCGAGCTGCCGCTCCTTGAAGCTCATATATCGTTTGAAGATCGCGGTGGCGAACCCCATCGCCGGGAAGATCAGCCACCAGAACATCCAGAAGTGCATGGTCGTATCCCCTCGTTGCGCGGCGCGGACCGGCCGCGCCTCAGTTCAAGGGCGCGGACGGGCCGCGCAGGCTTTCGATCTCGTGGGCCAGGCCCGTCGCGCGGTCGGTGGCGATGCGGTTGAGGACGGCGACGTGCGCCTCCAGCCGCTCGATCTTGGCCGCGTGCTCGGCCGCCTGCGCGTCGGCGAAGCGGACCTGCGCCTCGTGCTTCTTCTCCTGCAGCGCGATCCAGCGGCCGAGCGGCCGGCTGAGGATGGCGACGATCGGGATCGTCATGGCGGCGATCGGGATCAGCAGGGCGAGCGTGCCGTGGTCCATCAGGTCCTCCTCAGCGCAGGGCGTCGATCGCCTGCGCCGTGCGGTGCGCGGGATCGGTGACGATGGTTTCGAGCGCGGCGGTGCGCCGGGCCAGCGCCGCGATCTCGGCGGCGGTGCGGTCCTGCGGGCCGATGGCGGCGGCGCGGGCGGTACCCTCGGCATCGCGGCGGGCGAGCCAGCGGCGGACGGCGCGGGCGGCGACGAGCAGGAACACGCCCACCACCAGCCCGGCGAAGAACGATCCCGGATCGAGCGGCTTGCCCGAATGGACATAGGCACCGTCGGGGCCAAGGTGGATCATGCCGCGGTGTTGGACCGGCGGCAGCGCCGGCACCTGTGGCGTCGTCGGCGTCGTCACGGTCGACACGTCGCCGCCGTCGTCGCTGGTGACGGTGACCGATCCGTCGGGGTTGGTCGTGACGCTGCTCGAAGACATGACTGCTGCTCCCCTTTGGCTCGGCGATGCTCAGCGCAGGCCGTCGATCTCGTTCGCCAGGCGGCTGTTCGAGCTGGTGACGTAGGCCTCGACGTCGCGCAGGCGGCGCTCGGTCTCGCGGAAGCTCGAGCGCACGTCGCGGATCGTCCGCTGCGGCGCGACGCGCACCTTCTTCCAGAACTCGCGCTCGTCCGGCGTCTCCTCGTACAGCGAGTAGGGTTTGGGCGAGGCCGTCCAGGCGACGATCCAATAGGCGAAGAACAGCGGCGGGAAGAGGAAGACCATCGTCAACATGAAGCCGACGCGGACGAACATCGGGTCGACGTCGAAGTAATCGGCGACGCCTGCGAGGACGCCCGAGACCTTGGCGTTGCGCTTGTCGAGGTAGTAACTGGTACGGCGGTCGGACATGGTTTCCCCCTGTCAGCGGCGGATGGCGAGGCGCGGCGCG
>JAFARM010000328.1 GCA_019245455.1 Sphingomonadaceae bacterium
GCGCCGCCGCTGTCGTCCTGGCGCAGACGCCGGGCACCGCTGCGCAGGCCGGGATGCACGTCGTGCCTGCGCCAGCCGCCGACCCGGTCCCGGCGAGCGCGCCAGGCATCGCCGTCTTCGCCGGCGGCTGCTTCTGGGGCCTGGAGGGCGTGTTCGAGCACGTCGCCGGCGTCAAGAGCGTCACCTCGGGCTACGCCGGCGGCGCCGCGTCGACCGCGCACTACGAGGTCGTCGGCACCGGCCTGACCGGCCATGCCGAATCGGTGCGCATCGTCTATGATCCGGCGAAGGTCAGCTTCGGCCAGCTGCTGCGCATCTATTTCTCGGTGGCGACCAACCCGACCGAGCTGAACCGCCAAGGTCCCGACGAGGGGACGCAGTACCGCGGCACGATCTTCGCGCAGAACCCGGCGCAGGCGGCGGCGGCGAAGGCGTATATCGCCCAACTCGATGCGGCCAAGACCTATCCCGCGCCGCTGGCGACGACGGTCGAGACGGGCAAGCCCTTCTTCGCCGCCGAGGGCTATCATCAGCACTTCCTCGACCACAACCCGACGTACCCGTACATCGTCTACAACGACCTGCCAAAGGTCGTCGCGCTGAAGAAGCTGTTCCCGGCGCAGTACAAGGGCTGACGCGGTGCCCCCTCTCGCCGTGCGGGAGGGGGCACCGATCGTTGTGGCGGTGACGGGCCATCGTCTTTGCGCGCGAGCTGGGCTGCCATTTCGCGCAAAGAGGTCGTCAGCCTCCGGGAGGGCTGTCGTCTCAATCGCAAAACCGTCATCCCCGCGAAAGCGGGGACCCATCTCCCGATGCGCAAGAAATGGGTCTCCGCTTTCGCGGGGATGACGGCTGTGTGGGGTGAGTAATCCCCGCGCCCAAGTCGACACCCGTTTCCGCGCGGCCGTCGTTCTGACGCCGGCCAGCAGCGGTCTCTCCACCCGTCCCGCGCGCACGACCCTGGATCCTGGCCTGCGCCAGGATGACCCCACATTCCTTATTGATGAGCTTCGCCCACCACCTCCCGCTCGCGGCAGGGGCAAGGCGTCAGGCGCTCGCCGCCTTTTCCGCGAACACGCGCACCGGCTCCTTGGTCCCGCCGACGACATCCTTGTCGACGACGACCTCGTCGACGCCGTCCATGCCGGGCAGCTCGAACATCGTGTCGAGCAGGATCGACTCCATGATCGACCGCAGCCCGCGCGCGCCCGTCTTGCGCTCGATCGCGCGCTTGGCGATCGCACCCAGCGCATCGGGCTGGAACGACAGCTTGACGCCCTCCATCTCGAACAGGCGCGCGTACTGCTTCGACAGTGCGTTCTTCGGCTCGGTCAGGATCTTGACCAGCGCGCCCTCGTCCAGGTCCTCGAGCGTGGCGATGACCGGCAAGCGGCCGATGAACTCGGGGATCAGGCCGAACTTCAGCAGGTCCTCGGGCTCGCACTGGCGGAGCAGCGCGCCCGTGCGGCGCTCGTCGGGCGCGGCGACGTGGGCGCCGAAGCCGATCGATTTGCCCTGCAGCCGGTCGCCGATGATCCGGTCAAGCCCGTTGAACGCGCCGCCGCAGATGAACAGGATGTTCGTCGTGTCGACCTGCAGGAACTCCTGCTGCGGATGCTTGCGCCCGCCCTGCGGCGGCACGCTCGCCGTCGTGCCTTCCATGATCTTCAGGAGCGCCTGCTGGACGCCCTCGCCGCTGACGTCGCGGGTGATCGAGGGGTTGTCGGCCTTGCGGCTGATCTTGTCGATCTCGTCGATGTAGACGATGCCGCGCTGCGCCCGCTCGACGTTATAGTCGGAGGCCTGGAGCAGCTTGAGGATGATGTTCTCGACGTCCTCGCCGACAGAGCCGGCCTCGGTCAGCGTCGTCGCGTCGGCCATGGTGAAGGGTACGTCGAGGATGCGCGCGAGCGTCTGGGCGAGCAGCGTCTTGCCGCAGCCGGTCGGGCCGACGAGGAGGATGTTCGACTTGGCCAGCTCGACCTCGGCCCCCTTGGCCCCGTGGTTCAGCCGCTTATAGTGATTGTGCACCGCCACTGACAGCACGCGCTTGGCGCGCTTCTGGCCGATCACATAATCGTCGAGGACGTCGCAAATCTCCTGCGGCGTGGGCACGCCGCCGTCCTTCTTGGACACCAACGCGGACTTGGTCTCCTCGCGGATGATGTCGTTGCAGAGCTCGACGCACTCATCGCAGATGAAGACAGTCGGCCCGGCGATCAGCTTGCGTACCTCGTGCTGCGACTTTCCGCAGAACGAGCAGTAAAGCGTGCTCTTGGAGTCGCCGCCGGTCATTTTGGGCATTCATCAATCCTCAGTGCCACGCGCTCGCCCCATGGCAGCGTAGACCGGACCCCGCGCCGGGGCAACGCCCTGAATCGCTCGGTCGGCCACGTCGCGCGTGCCGGTCTGTCAATATGGGAACAGGTATTAACGAAGCAAGGCTGCCGGGGCAGCCTCGCCATCGCCCTTGTGGATCGCCGATGGCCGGGATCAGGCCGCCTGCGCGACCTCGTCGGTGGGCAGCGGGCGCTTCTCGAACACCTCGTCGATCAGGCCGAACGCCTTGGCCTCCTCAGCCTCGAGGAAGTTGTCGCGATCCATCGCGCGCTCAATCGTCTCGATCGGCTGGCCGGTATACTTGGCGTACAGCGTATTCATCCGGTGCCGGATACGCAGGATTTCCTTGGCCTGGATCTC
>JAFARM010000331.1 GCA_019245455.1 Sphingomonadaceae bacterium
CGGTGGTCGCCGCAGCACTACCGCGAGGACGTCGGGCGGCACAATGCGCTCGATAAGCTGGTCGGCGCGGCGGCGCTCGCGGGGGTTGAGACGGCGGAGGCGATGCTGCTGCTGACCAGCCGCGTGTCGGTCGAGATGGTGCAGAAGGCGAGCGTGCTCGGCTGCCCGGTGGTGGTCGCGGTGTCGGCCCCGACGACACTGGCGGTGGCGACGGCAGCCGCGGCGGGGCTGACGCTGGTCGCGGTCGCGCGCGCGGACGGGTTCGAGGTGTTCACGGGAGCCGAGCGGGTGGCGTGGCCCGATGCCGAGTGTCCTCCCCGCGAACGCGGGGACCCATCTTCCGCCGTCTGACCCTATGGCGACCGCCGGTGCCCCCCTTCGGAAGTCAGGAGATGGGTCCCCGCGTTCGCGGGGATGACGATGGGTGGGAGGCGTCGACTGCCCCACCCCCGACCCCTCCCCTGAAGGGGAGGGGAGGTCTTACCGTCCCGCCGCGATGCGGCCGCGGTTGATCGCGTCCTCCAGCAGCGCGGCCGCCCCATTCGCGTCCTTCCACGCGCCGACCGCGACCCACTTGCCCTTTTCCAGGTCCTTGTAGTGCTCGAAAAAGTGGGCGATCTGCTCCTTCAGGCTCGGCGGCAGGTCGTCGGGCGACTGGACGTTCGAGTAGAAGGGGTGGAGCGCGTCGACGGGCACCGCGACCAATTTTTCGTCGCCGCCGCTCTCGTCCTCCATGACCAAGGCGCCGATCGGGCGGACGCGGCAGACGGCGCCGGGCACCAGCGGCGTCTGGCCGACGACGAGCACGTCGATCGGGTCGCCGTCGGCCGACAGCGTGTGCGGCACGAAGCCGTAGTTGCCCGGATAGAACATCGCCGTGTGGAGGAAGCGGTCGACGAACAGCGCGCCCGAGTTCTTGTCCATCTCGTACTTCACCGGCTCACCGCCCATCGGCACCTCGATGATGGCGTGGATGTCCCACGGCGGCGCGCGGCCGATCGAAATCTTGGCGAGGTCCATATCGTCTCCTATGTGCCGGGCGAGCGAATAGCCGCGTAACGCCCGCGCGTGAAGGATCACCTCATGGCCGACCCCGTCGTCATCCTGTCCTATGCCCGCACGCCGATGGGCGGCTTCCAGGGGGCGCTGAGCGGCGTGCCCGCAACCGCGCTCGGCGCGACGGCGGTGAGGGCGGCAGTCGAGCGCGCCGGCGTCGCCGGGGACGCGGTCGACCAGATCGTCATGGGCTGCGTCCTTCCCGCCGGGCTCGGCCAGGCCCCGGCGCGGCAGGCGGCGGTCGGCGCGGGGCTGCCGCTCGGCGTCACCGCGACGACGGTCAACAAGATGTGCGGTTCGGGGATGCAGGCGGCGATCATGGCGCACGACGCGCTCGCCGCAGGGGCGGTCGACATCGTCGTCGCCGGCGGCATGGAGTCGATGTCGAACGCGCCCTACCTGCTCGCCAAGCACCGCGGCGGCGCGCGCATCGGCCACGACGTGATCAAGGACTCGATGTATCTCGACGGGCTGGAGGACGCCTACGACCCCGGCAAATTGATGGGCAGCTTCGCCGAGGACAGCGCCCGCGATTACCAGTTCACGCGCGAGGCGCAGGATGCCTATGCCCTCGAATCGCTGAAGCGGGCGACGGCGGCGATCGAGGGCGGCGCGTTCGACCGCGAGGTCGTCCCCGTCGCCGTCCCCGGCAAGGGCGAACCGGTCACCGTCGCCAAGGACGAGCAGCCGGGCAAGGCGCGGCCGGAGAAGATCCCGACGCTGAAACCCGCCTTCGCGCACGACGGGACCGTCACCGCCGCCAACGCCAGCTCGATCAGCGACGGGGCGGCGGCGCTGGTCCTGACGCGCGAGTCGGTGGCGCTGGCCAAGGGCCTGACCCCGGTCGCGCGCATCGTCGCCCACGCCGCCCACGCGCACGAGCCGGCGAAGTTCACCACCGCGCCCGTGCCGGCAATCCAGAAGGTGCTCGACCGCGCCGGCTGGTCGGTCGCCGACGTCGACCTGTTCGAGGTCAACGAGGCGTTCGCCGTCGTCGCGATGATCGCGATGCGCGACCTCGGCATCCCGCATGGCAAGCTCAACATCCACGGCGGTGCGACGGCGCTCGGCCACCCGATCGGCGCGTCGGGCGCGCGGATCATGGCGACGCTGATCGCCGCATTGGAACGCACCGGCGGCCGGCGGGGGGTGGCGGCGCTGTGCATCGGCGGCGGCGAGGCGACGGCGGTGGCGGTGGAGCGGGTCTGACCCTCTCCCGCTTGCGGGAGAGGGCGACTCGCGCCGCTGCAGCGGCGCGGCGGGGTGAAGGTGTCCGGCCGGACGTCGTCGACCCGCCGAGCCCTGACACCCTCACCCCGGGCCGCGCCTGCAGGCGCGTCTCTCGCCCTCTCCCGCAAGCGGGAGAGGGACTAAGCCGCTTTGATGAACGCCTCGACCGCGGCGGCGGCGAGGTCGTCGGTCATCTGCACCGGCGGATGCTTGCAGAAGAAGGCGCTCGCCGCGTCGATCGGTCCGCCGAGGCCCCGGTCGCGGGCGAGCTTGGCGCAGCGGACCATGTCGATCGCGACGCCGGCCGAGTTCGGGCTGTCCTCGACCGACAAACGGACCTCGAGGTTCATCGGCACGCCGCCGAAAAGCCGGCCCTCCAGCCGCATGAACGCGACCTTGTTGTCGTTCTGCCAGGCGACATAGTCGGACGGGCCGATGTGGATGTTCTCGTCCTCCAGCCGCGTCTCGGCGACGGCTTGGACGGCTTCGGTCTTGCTGATCTTCTTCGACTTGAGGCGGGCGCGATTGCTCATGTTGAGGAAGTCGGTGTTGCCGCCGGTATTGATCTGGTACGTCCGGTCGAGCGTCGCACCGCGCTTGGCGAACAGGTCGGTCAGCACGCGGTGGACGATCGTCGCGCCGATCTGCGCCTTGATGTCGTCGCCGACGATCGGGACGTTGGCCGCGGTGAAGCGCGCCGCCCATGCGGGATCGCTGGCGATGAACACGGGGATGTTGTTGACGAACGCCACCCCCGCGGCGAGCGCGCATTCGGCGTAGAACTCGGTCGCCTGCTGGCTGCCGACGGGGAGGTAGTTCATCATCACGTCCGTGCGCGTCTCGCGGAGCCGGCGGATCACGGCGTCGCGGTCGGGTTCGGGGTGATCGGCGACGAGGAAGGTGCGGTCGGCGGGCGCGTCGGCCATGTGCTCGGCGACCCCGTCCATCACCGGTCCCATGGCGACGACCGCGCCGGTGCGCTCGACGCGGCCGCAGAACACCGCCGTGCAGTTGGGCCGGGCGAAGATCGCGTCGGCGACGTCGCGCCCGACCTTGCGGCGGTCGACGTCCCACGCGGCGACGACGCGGATGTCGCGCGGGCGGTAGCCGCCGATTTCGCTGTGCAGCAGCCCGGCGCGGTCGTTGGCTCCGTCGCGGTAATATTGCAGCCCCTGGACGAAGCTCGACGCGCAGTTGCCGACGCCGACCAGGGCGACGTTGATCCCGCTCATGCCGCAGCCTCCTGCTGGACCGCTTGGGGCAGCCACACCGCGCGAGCGGCGGAGGGCGGCGCATAGCGGTCGATCATCCACGCGCAGAAGTCGGCGAACGCCTGCGGCTCGACGGCCGGGCTGGTGTGGTGCGGCGCGAGGCCCAAGTGCTGCGGCGTGAAGCAGAAGGTGACGGTCACGTCGAACTCGGCGAGCGCCTCCATCTGCCGGTCGAACCAGTCGAGTGCGCCGTCGCGAAAGCTGTCCGCCCAGCTGAGGCCGGTGCGGAGCTTCTTCACGCCGAGGTCGCGCATGATCCGCACCGCGTCATCGAGCCGGGGATCGTGGAAGTGGAACCACTGCATCAGCCCCATCCGGTCGGCGACGCGGGCATAGTCGGCGAGCGCCGGCTTTGGCGTGCCGTCCTCGCGGATCAGCCCCATGTAGAAGTGGCGGTAGTAGCTCGACCCCTCCGCCTCGCGGTGGCGCGTCTCCGCCCCCCATGCCATCGGCAGGTCGAACAGGCTGTACCAGTAGATGCGTGGGGTCCGCCCGATCAGCAGCTCGGCGGTGCGATTGAGGCCGAAGACCTGCACCTCCTCCGCGCCGAAGCTGCCGACGCCGACTTCGGTGACCCACACCGGCTTGGTCGTCACCGCCTCGATCTCGGCGATCTTGTCGGGCCAGGCGTGGATCGGCCACAGGTTCCAGTCGAGCGGGAAGCCGTGGACGGCGACGGCGTCGACGTGCGCCAGCGCGCCGTGACCCTCGATGCGCTTCAGCCAGTGCGGGTCGATCGGGCTCATGCCGCCGAGCACGCGCGTCACCGCCGGGTTGACGGCGCGGATGGCGCTGCCGGCGCGGATCACGGTATCGGCATAGATCGCCCAGTCGGGATCGAGCGCGGGGTCCCAGTGGCTCTTGTTGTTGGGCTCGTTCCAGATCATCGCCGCTTCGATCATTGCGGTCCCTTCGCTGGATAGACCGCCGCCGGGCCGTATTCCGCGAACGGCACCGGCGCGACGCGGCAGAGATAGACGTCGCCCTCGGCGGTATCCTCGACGGTGAAGCCCGCCGCGCGGAGCATTGCGCGGGTGCCCGCCGGGTTGGGTGCCCACCAGTTCGACCAGTCGCCGGCGAAGCGGTGCTCGATGAAGTGCATCCGGGGGTAGCGCGGATCGGCGAAATAGGCGGGCGGCTCGATCGTGCCCGGCAGGTAGAACGGGTGGTCGTGCGGCACGTCGATCTCGTCGCCCGCACCCTGCTGCAGCGTCTGGAACAGCATCAGGTTTCCCGCCACGTGCTCGCGGATCAGGTCCAAGGCGAGCAGCGGGTGGCGCAGGTGGTAGAACACGCCCATGAAGACGACGAGGTCGAAGCGTTCGCCGAGCGCTGCCACATCGTACACCGACAGGGAAGCGAACTCGACCTCGCCGCCCCAGCCGAGCGCGTCCGCCGCCAGCCGCGCCTGTGCGAGGTAGCGGGGATCGCTGTCGATGCCGAGGACGCGCGCGGCCCCACGCCGCTTCATCTCGAGCGCGTAGAAGCCGGCGTTGCAGCCGATGTCGAGAACGCTCACCCCCGTCACGTCGGGCAGGGCGGCGGCGAAGCGGGCGAACTTCTCGCGCGGATAATCGCCGAGGAAATGGTCGGGAGCGGTCGCAACGCCGCCCAGATCAATGTTGTGGAACCACGGCCCGAGCGCCTCGATCCGCGCGCGGAGCGCGTCGCTGCCGTCAACGTCGGCGATGCGTGCAGCGGACCCGATCAATCGACCCTTCCCACGTCTGCTCCCGGCAATTCCGCGGCTCCTTGTTGCCAGGCGAGCAGCACGCGTTGACGAATCCAGGCACTTGCGAGGTACAAAGCTCGCATGAACGGAATGGTTCCACCCCGTAACGGGACGCTCCGATGAGCGTGCGCATGGCGGCATGGACAGCGGCGATGCGGGCGGGGCGCTATGCCGACGCCTGGGACCTTGCGGCGCGGACGCTCGCCGAGCGCGATCCCGCCACGCGCGACGATCCGCGCGTCGACTATCACCGTCGCTGGGTGTGGGACGGGCGGCCGCTGGCGGGGCGCGAGGTGCTGGTCCGCTGCTATCACGGGCTTGGCGACACGATCATGTTCGCGCGCTTCCTGCCGGCGCTGATGGAGCTTGCCACGTCGGTCACGGTGGAGGTGCAGCCGCGGCTGATCGACCTGATGGTGGGGGTCGCAGCGGGTGCGCGGCTGGTGCCGTTCGATGTCGCGCGGCCGCTGCCGCCGGCCGTCGATGTCGGCATCACCGAGCTCGACTTCGCCCTGCGCCTGCCGCCGGCGGCCGCGCCGCCACCCTATCTCGCCGCCGCGCCCGCCGATCTTCCCGCCGGAACGGTGGCGCTGTGCTACGGCGCGGGCGACTGGGACGGCGATCGCTCGCTGCCGCCCGCGCTGCTCGAACCATTGTGCCGGTTGCGGCCCTGCGTCACGCTGATGCCCGAACCGACGGCGCTGCCGGTGCTCAACCCGGGCGGCTGCCCGTTCGACATGGCGGCGACGGCGGCGCTGGTGGCCGGCGCTGGCCTCGTCGTCACCGTCGACACGATGATCGCCCATCTCGCCGGCGCGCTGGGGGTGCCGACGTGGCTGCTGCTGAAGGCCGAGCCCGACTGGCGCTGGCCGCTGGCGGGGGCGGACAGCGACTGGTATCCGGCGATGCGCCTCTACCACCAGCCGTCGCCCGGCGACTGGGCGGGCGCGGTCGCCGCCGTCACCCGCGACCTT
Organism: Sphingomonadaceae bacterium; assembly: GCA_019245455.1. Taxonomy (GTDB): domain Bacteria; phylum Pseudomonadota; class Alphaproteobacteria; order Sphingomonadales; family Sphingomonadaceae; genus Polymorphobacter_B. The sequence goes on from JAFARM010000331.1 coordinate 6,264, forward strand.
CTGGAGCTGCGCCGATGACCCCCCTGCCGATGCCGATGGTCCCGGTCAGCTGGGGCGAGCTGATCGACAAGGTGACCATCCTGGAGATCAAGCGCGCCCGCATCGCCCGGCCGGAAGCGCGGGCCAATGTCGAAGCCGAGTACCGTGCGCTCAGCGCCATCGCCGCTGCCGCGCTCGACCTGCCCGGCGTGCCGCCGCTCGCCGACGCGCTGCGGGCGGTCAACGCGGCGCTGTGGGACATCGAGGACGCGATCCGGGAGGAGGAAGCCGCTGGCCGCTTCGGCCCCGAGTTCATCCGCCTGGCGCGCGCCGTCTACACCACCAACGACGAGCGGGCGGCGATCAAGCGGCGGATCAACGACCGGCTCGGTTCGGCGCTGGTCGAGGAAAAGTCCTACGCCGGGATCACGGCCGCGCGTTGAGGCCGACGAGGCGCGCGCCGCCGTCCCACAGCTCGATCGTCGTCAGCGACGCGGGGTCGCAGTCGAAGGCGAAGACCCGGTCATAGCCGAGGCCCAGCACGTCGGCGACGACGCCGCGGATGATGTCGGCGTGGCTGACGAACAGCGTCGGCCCGGCGCCTGCCCGCCGGATCGCGCCCCACGCGCGCGCCGTCGCCGCCGCCATCGTCTCGCCCGTTGGCGTCGCAGCGGTCGCGCGTGCCGTGTTCCACGCCTGCCACGCGGGATCGTTGGCGAGGTCGGCAAAACTGCGCCCGCTCCAGCCGCCGAAGTCGATCTCGTCGAGACCATCGTCGATCGTTACCGTCAACCCGTGCCTGTCGGCGACGATCCCCGCCGTCTGCGTCGCGCGGTGCCGGGGGCTGCTGACGACCGCGGCGAGCGGCACGGCGGCAAGGCGGGCGGCAAGGCGCGTGGCCTGCTCGACGCCCTCCTCGTCGAGCCCGATCGCCGACCGGCCGCTCAGCACCCGCCCCACCTCGGCATGGCGTGCATGGCGGGCAAGGAAGACGGTGCTCACGGGCAATCCATCGGCATGGAAGGGCAACCGATTCGGGCCGCCAACCGTTCCGCATCCGAACAAAATGACATTCCCGCGACGGAACGACGG
>JAFARM010000389.1 GCA_019245455.1 Sphingomonadaceae bacterium
CGATTTTGAACGCCTGCTGCGGCTAGCGCGTTGAGCGAGGGTCCACCCGTCCGTCAACGCGAGGTCGAGGGGCGGCGGATCGGGGGCTGAGGAGGATCAAGGGTTGGCGGGAGCGACGTTTCAGACGGATTCAGCGCCGACGCCGACGCTCGACCCGTTGCCGCGCCGTCTCGCCGATTTCGCCACGATCGGCGAGGCGCTCGACTATGCTGCGCGGGGGTGTCGCGGCCTGAACTTTTTCGATGCGCGTGCCAGCCTTGTCCGCGCCTATCCATATGCCGACCTGCGCCGCGATGCGCGCGACGACGCCGCCCGGCTGATCGCCGCGGGTGTCGCGCCCGGCGAGCGCGTCGCGCTGATCGCCGAAACGTCGGCGGACTTTGCGCGGCTGTTCTTCGGCGCGATCTATGCCGGGGCACTCCCGACGCCGCTACCGCTGCCGACCTCGTTCGGCGGGCGTGAGGCCTATGTCGAACAGATCCGCACGCAGCTCGGCAGCGGGGCACCGATGGTCGTCCTGTCGCCTCCGGGCCTTGCCGCGCTCGTTGCCGAGGCGGCGGCACCGATCGCCGGCTGCACGGCCCATGACTGGTCGATCTTCCTGGCGCAGCCGGCGCTGCCCGCGACGCTGCCCGTCGCCGATCCGGACGACATCGCCTATCTGCAGTATTCGAGCGGCAGTACGCGCTTCCCGCATGGCGTCGCCGTCACCCACCGGGCGCTGCTCGCGAATCTCGGCGGGCACGCCGTCGCCACCGAGGTCAAGGACACCGACCGCGTGGTGTCGTGGCTGCCCTTCTACCACGACATGGGGCTGGTCGGCTGCCTGCTGTCGCCGCTCGCCAACCAGATGTCGGCCGATTACCTGGCGACCGACGACTTCGCCCGGCGGCCGCTGTCGTGGCTGACGCTGATCGGGCGCAACGAGGGGACGACGCTCAGCTATTCGCCGACCTTCGGCTATGACATCTGCGCGCGACGGATCAGCTCGTCGATCGACGTGCGGGAACGCTTCGACCTGTCGCGCTGGCGCGTCGCGGGCAACGGGGCGGACATGATCCGGCCCGAGGTCATGCAGCACTTCGTCGACACGTTCGACGCTGCCGGCTTCCGCGCGTCGGCCTTCCTGCCGAGCTATGGACTGGCGGAAGCCACCCTTGCGGTCAGCATCATGCCGGTCGGCGAGGGCATCGTCACCGACCTCGTCGACGAGCGGGTTCTGTCCGGCGAAGGCTACGCCGGCGTGTCTGACGCCACCGACCGCCCGACGCGCTACCGCGCGATCGTCAATTGCGGCAAGGCGCTGCCGGGCCTCACCATCCAGATCCGCGACGAGAGCGGGGCGGTGCTCGCCGACCGCCACATCGGTCGCCTGTTCGTCAGCGGGCTCGGCATCATGGCTGGCTATTTTCGCGATCCCGAGGCGACGGCCGCGTGCCTGGCGGACGGCTGGCTCGACACCGGCGACATGGCCTATCTCGCCGACGGCTATGCCTACATCGTCGGCCGCGCCAAGGACATGATCATCATTAACGGCAAGAACCACTGGCCGCAGGACATCGAGTGGGCGATCGAGCAGCTGCCCGGCTTCAAGGCGGGCGACATCGCCGCCTTCTCGATCACGACGCCGGGCGGCGAGGAGGCGCCGGCGGTGCTCGTCCAGTGCCGCACCAGCGACCTCGCCGAACGCGCCCGCCTGCGCGAGGCGATCCGCACCAAGGTTCGCGCGATCACCGGCATGACCTGCGTCGTCGAGCTGGTCCCTCCGCGCACCCTGCCGCGCACGTCGAGCGGCAAGCTGAGCCGGTCAAAGGCGCGGAGCCAGTATCTGAGCGGAGAGATCCAGCCATTCGAGATCGCGGCGTAGCGCGGCCGTGCGCAGCGGGGTGAACGCGCGGCGTTCACCGCACACGGTGCCGATGTGCTTGCGCCCCGGCGGCGGGCCAGATGCCGATGTGACCGAGCGCGGGCGGCGCGCGCACCCGCCTTCTTTCTCTCTCCCCCCACGTGAGCGCAGCGAACGTAGAGTGGGGAGGGCCGGGGTGGCGGTGGTTGAGCGAGCGGGCGCGGTCCATCGGCTGACGGGATGCCCCCACCCCGGCCCTCCCCGCTCTCTGGCGCTTCGCGCCATGGGGGGAGGGAGAAAAGCGGTCGGCTTCCCGGCTGAGGCCATCCGATGATCCTAGCCGTCACCGGGGGCACCGGCTTCGTCGGGTCGCACTTGCTGCCGCTCGCCGTCGCACAGGGGTACAGCGTCCGCGCCCTCGCCCGCCGGCCGCAGCCGCCGCAGCCGGGGGTCGCGTGGATCGCGGGCGACCTCGCCGAGCCCGGAGCATTGTGCGAGGGGGTTGATGCCGTCGTCCACATCGCGGGAACCATCAACGCGCGCGACCGTGCCGGCTTCGACGCCGGCAACGTCGCCGGCACCGCCAGCATCGTCGCCGCCGCCCGCGCCGCGGGCGTCCGCCGCTTCGTCCACGTCAGCTCGCTCGCCGCGCGCGAACCCGGCCTGTCCGACTATGGTGCGAGCAAGGCCGCGGCCGAGGACGTGATGCGCACCGCCGGGCTCGACGCGGCGATCGTGCGCCCGCCCGGCGTCTACGGCCCCGGCGACCGCGAGACGCTGCCCGTATTCCAGATGGTTGCGCGCGGCCTCGCCGTGCTGCCGGGGCCGGGGCGCTTCTCGCTGATCGAGGTCGGCGACCTCGCCGCGGTGCTCCTGCGCGTCGCGGCGAGCGACCGGCACGGGCTGGCCGAGGTCGACGACGGCCACGGCGGCTACAGCCACGCCGAGCTGGCGCTGGCGATCGGCGACGCGCTCGGCCGCCGCCCGCGCCTACTGCCGCTATCGACCGGCGTGCTGCGGCTCGGCGCGGGCGTCGCCACTGCCGTCGCCAAGCTGCGCCGCGAGATGCCGAAGCTCAGCCGGGACCGCGCGCGCTACCTCGCCCACCCCGACTGGACCGCCGACCCGACGCTCGCGCTGCCCTCCGCGATCCGCGGCGAGGCCGTGCCGCTCGCCGACGGGCTTGCGCGGACCGTCGCCTGGTACCGCGCGCAGGGCTGGCTGGCACCGGCCCGACTTTGACCATAATATCTTGGCAAGCGCCGTGAACGCCGTCAGGAGCCGCGCATGACCCGCGACGCCATCTTCGCCCGCATCGTCGAACTGATCGAACCCTTGAACAAGAAGGGCGTGCCGCTGGTCGAGGGCACGACCTTTTCCGGCGACCTCGAGATGGACAGCCTGACCGTGATGGACCTGGTGGCGAACATCGAGGACGAATGGGACATCGTCCTACCCCTCAATATGCTGCCCGAGCTGGAGACCGTCGGCCAGGTCGCCGACGCGGTCGCGCGGCTGGCGAAGTGAGGGCGCGGGCGTGACCGACCTCCTCGCCAAGTACCGCCCCGTCGCCGCCGAGCGGCAGGCGCACCTCGACGCCGGCGGGCGCGACCCGATCGGCGTCGTCATGGACAAGGTGCTCTCGCCGACCCGCGCCATCGTCAAGGGGCGTGAGACGATCCTGATGGGCACCTACAACTACATGGGGATGACGTTCGACCCCGACGTCATCGCCGCCGGCGAGGCGGCGCTCAAGGACTATGGCGCGGGGACGACGGGCAGCCGCGCGCTCAACGGCACCTACGCCAGCCACCGCGAGTGCGAGGAGGCGCTGAAGGCCTTCTACGGCACCAAGCACGCGATCGTCTTTTCGACCGGCTACCAGGCGAACCTCGGCATGGTCTCGGCGCTGGCGGCGCGGGGGGATTACGTGATCCTCGACGCCGACAGCCATGCGTCGATCTACGACGGCTGCAGCATGGGCACGGCCGACATCGTCCGCTTCCGCCACAACAGCGTCGAGGACTTGGGCAAGCGGCTCGGCCGCCTGCCCGCCGAGGCCGGCAAGCTGGTCGTGCTCGAGGGCGTTTACTCGATGCTCGGCGACATCGCGCCGCTGGCCGAGATGGTCGCGGTCGCCAAGCGCCACGGGGCGATGGTGCTGGTCGACGAGGCGCACGCGATGGGCTTCTTCGGGACGCACGGGCGCGGCGTCACCGAGGCGGCGGGCGTCGAGGACCAGGTCGACTTCATCGTCGGCACCTTCTCGAAATCGGTCGGCACGGTCGGCGGCTTCTGCGTGTCGAACCATCCCGACTTCGAGGTGCTGCGCCTCGTCTGCCGCCCCTACGTCTTCACCGCCTCGCTGCCACCGACGGTTGTCGCGGCGTCGGCGGCGTCGATCCGCAAGCTGATGCACAACCACAACAAGCGCCAGCACCTGTGGGAGAACACGCGCGCCGTCCACGCGGGCCTGCGCGCGCGGGGCTTCACGCTCGGCACCGAGACGGCGGAGAGCGCGATCCTCGCCGTCCTCATGCCCGACCAGGCGACGACGCTCGCCATGTGGCAGGCGCTGCTCGAGCGCGGCGTCTACGTCAACTTCGCCCGGCCCCCGGCGACGCCGGTCGGCACGTACCTGCTCCGCTGCTCGCTCTGCGCCGAGCATTCGGCGGAGGAAGTGGCGACGATCCTGCAGGCGTTCGACGACGCCGCAGCGGCGATCGGGCTGCGACTGCCCGCCGCCGCGTGATCCGCCTGAGCGACGCGGCCGCTTTGACCCCGCTCCGCCCCGCCGCTATAGCCCTACGCGGGGGT
>JAFARM010000313.1 GCA_019245455.1 Sphingomonadaceae bacterium
TTGCCCTTGATGTGCTCGCAGCTGATCCGCGCGCCGTAGGTCGCCGGGTTGTAGGTCGCCGCCATCTGCTCGATCCAGTCGCGCGAGATGACGCGGCCGTCGGACGTGCCGCCCTCGACCGCGACGCGGAAGAACTTCGAGTTGTCGGCCATCGGGTGCTCCGGTTGCGCGGGTCGGCGTGATCGCGGTCAACAGCGACGGACAGCGCCCGCGATGCAACGCCCGCCCGTTGTGCCGCCGGCGGTTACAACCGCAGGCCCCTGCCCCTCGCCGCGGCCGCGGGGCCAGGGTCGCGGCCGATGGACCTGACGCCGCCCTCGATCGACAGCCGCCGCCAGGCGCGCGCGCTCTATTGGCTGGCGTGGCGCGTCACCGACATCGCCGAGCATCTCCATCTCAACCGGGCGACGGTCGAAAGCTGGAAGCAGCGCGACCGCTGGGACGACGCGCCGTGCATCCAGCGCATGGAGGCCGCGACCGAGGCGCGCTACTGCGCGCTGATCGCCAAGCCGGTGAAGACGGGCTCCGATTACAAGGAAATCGACCTCATCGGCCGGCAGATCGAGCGCCTGGCGCGCGTCCGCCGCTACGAGGAGCCGGGCGGGCACGAGGGCGACCTCAACCCCAACGTCGGCAACCGCAATTCAGGGCCGAAGGCGAAGCCGGTCCGGAACCACTTCACCGACGAACAGGCGGCGGCGCTGCGCGACGCCTTCGAGGCCGGGCTGTTCCAATATCAGCGGGGGTGGTACGCCGCCGGCGAGCGCGAGCGGACCCGCGTCATCCTCAAGTCCCGGCAGATCGGCGCGACCTGGTACTTCGCCCGCGAGGCGCTGCTCGACGCGGTCGAGACGGGGCGCAACCAGATCTTCCTGTCGGCGTCGAAGGCGCAGGCACACGCCTTCAAGGCGTACATCCAGACCTTCGCCGCCGAGATCGGCGTCAAGCTGTCGGGCGACCCGATCGTGCTGTCGAACCGCGCCGAGCTCCACTTCCTCGGCACCAACGCCAAGACGGCGCAGGGGTATCACGGCAACTTCTACTTCGACGAGTTCTTCTGGGTCCACGGCTTCGACGTGCTGAACAAGGTCGCCAGCGGCATGGCGATGCACAAGAAGTGGCGGAAGACGTACTTTTCGACGCCTTCGTCGATGACGCACGAGGCGTACAAGTTCTGGAGCGGCGAGCGCTTCAACAAGCGGCGCAAGCGCGAGGAGAAGGAGACCTTCCGCCTGGCCCACGCCGACCTGCAGGCGGGCCTGCAGGGGCCGGACCGTATCTGGCGGCAGATCGTCACCATCGAGGACGCCGAGGCCGGCGGCTGCGATCTGTTCGACGTCGGCGAGCTGCGCCTCGAGTACAACCCCGACGAATTCGCCAACCTCCTGCAGTGCCAGTTCACCGACGACACGCTGTCGATGTTCCCGCTGTCGGTCATGCAGGGGTGCCTGGTCGACAGCTGGGTCGAGTGGAAGGATCTGCGGCCGCACGCGCCGCGGCCGTTCGGCGACGGCGAGGTCTGGGTCGGCTACGATCCGCAGGAATCGGCCGAGGGCGACAATGCCGCGCTGGTCGTGGTCGCGCCGCCGCGCGTGCCCGGGGGCAAGTTCCGCATCCTCGAGAAGCGCAGCTTCCGCGGCCTCGACTTCACCGACCAGGCGAAGGCGATCCGCGAAGTGACGACGCGCTACCGCGTGACGCACATCGGTATCGACAAGTCGGGCGTGGGTGCTGCGGTTTTCCAGCTCGTCCGCGGGTGGTTTCCGACGGTCGTCGGCTACGACTATTCGGTGCAGCTGAAGACGCGCATGGTCATCCAGGCCAAGGCGATCATCAGCCGCCGGCGGCTCGAGTACGACGCCGGGTGGAACGACGTCACCCAGAGCTTCATGGCAATCCGCCGCGTCCTGACCGCGAGCGGCGAGCAGGTGACCTACAAGGCGAGCCGCGGCAACGGCGTCGGCCATGCCGACCTCGCCTGGGCCGTGATGCACGCGCTCGCCGCCGAACCGATCGAAGGGGTGGACGCGCCCAAGACCAAGGCCTTTCTGGAGATGAGCTGATGCGCGAGATGGTGGCGAGCGACGTCGGGGCGGCGTTCGATGGGATCGGTGGCGTCGGCGGCGGTGCTGGCGACGGGGGTGCCTGCGCGCCCGGCGACTATCCGGGGGGGTCCTGGGACGACGGCGTCCGCGGCGGCGGCGATCCGGCCGGGCTGCCCGCCGGCGCGCTCGGCCCGCGCGCCTGGGGGTTCGGCGACCCCGAGCCGGTGCTCGACCGGCGCGATCTGATCGACCTGATCGAGTGCTGGACCAACGGCAAGTGGTACGAGCCGCCGATCCCGGTCATCGCCCTGACCAAGGCATTCCGCGTCGGCCCGCACCATTCGAGCGCCATCGCGGTCAAGCGCAACATGCTGGTCAGCAGCTTCAGAGAGACGCGCTACCTCGACCGCGAGAGCTTCAGCCGGGCGGTGCTCGACTATCTCGTGCTCGGCAACGGCTATTTCGAGATCGAGCGCAACCTGCTCGGCGGCGTGCTGCGCCTGGGCCACCTGGTCGGGCGCTATATGCGCCGCGGGGTCGCGCCGGGCAGCTATTTCTGGGCCGAGAGCTGGTCGGCGGCGATCGAGTTCCCGACCGGCGGCGTGCTGCAGGTGATGGAATACGACCTCAACCAGGAGCTGTACGGCGTGCCCGACTATCTCTCGGGCCTGCAGTCAGCGTTCCTCAACGAAAGCGCGACGCTGTTCCGCCGCCGCTACTACATCAACGGCAGCCACGCCGGCTACATCCTGTACCTGTCCGATCCGAGCCAGAACGAAGAGGACATCGACAAATTGCGCGAGGCATTGCGCAAGTCGAAGGGGCCGGGGAACTTCCGCAACCTGTTCCTCTATTCACCCAACGGCAAGAAGGACGGCGTCCAGGTCATCCCGGTGTCGGAGGCGGCGGCGAAGGACGAGTTCCTGGGCATCAAGAACACGACGCGCGACGACGTGCTCGCCGCCCACCGCGTGCCGCCGCAGCTCTTGGGCGTCGTCCCGACCAACGCCGGCGGCTTCGGCGCGGTGGGTCCCGCGGCCGACGCCTTCCACCGCTTCGAGATCGTGCCGCTGCAGCGGAAGTTCCTGGCGGTCAACCAGACGCTCGGTATCGAGGCGGTGGCGTTCGAGGACTATGTGCCGGTGACGCCGGTGGCGGCGGCGACCGGCGCGGGTTAGCGGCGGCGCTGCACCGCGCGCGTCCGGCCGATCGCCTTCTCTAAGGCTTCAACGACCATCGCCTTCACCCACACGGTGAGCTGGTCGTCGGATGAACTGGTGAGGTCGATCGCATCGGGCGAGCCATATTCGGCGGTCAGCTCGGCGACCAGTTTCAGGACTTCGCGGGCGCGGCCTAGCGCCGCCGCCATCTTCGCCGGGATCGGCTGATCGCCAGCGGCCATGCGGCGGATCGTCCGGGGCGCAATGCCTGTGCAGCCGGAGAGCGGCGTCTGCCACCGCTCTCCGAACAGCCCCGACGCCAGCGCGATGAACGTGGCGCGGTCCATGTCAGCGGGCCTGAACGACCGTCGCGACCAGCACATCGACGCGGGGCGTCGTCCAGTAGGCCCGTCCGCCCGGATGCTGGCCGGGGCGCTGAAC
>JAFARM010000145.1 GCA_019245455.1 Sphingomonadaceae bacterium
CGAATGGAGGGCGATGATCGCGCGGAGCCCGCTGGCGCGGTCGGTGACGAGGTGCACCACCTCGTGCGCGTCGAAATCGGGGGCGTCGAACAGCATGGCGCGGCCTTGGGCTAGTTGTCGGGCAGGCGCGCGCCATAGGCGATGCGCGGCGGCAGGGGAAGGCCGGTCAGCCGAGGCGGGGATCGCCCGCGGTCGGCCACGCGTCCTTGTCGAAGCCGTCCCGCCCGTCGAGCGCCGCCGCCGCGAAGTCGACCGCGAGCGCACCGCCGACGGGATCGACGACGAAGCGCGACCACGGCACGGCGAACAGGCGCTCGCCGATGCCGGCGACGCCGCCGACGCTTACCGCGACATAGACGATCGCGCCGGGGGCTGCCGCCAGCATGACCTCGGCGACGGTGCCGAGCCTCGACCCGGCCGCGTCGGCGACGCTCGCGCCGATCAGGGCAGAGGCGGGGGTCAGCGCCGCGTCGGCGGCGGCGGGAACGGTCGCGCTCACCGGCCGCCGCCGGCGGTCGCACGCGTCGCGGCGGCCGCGCCCTTGTCGTAGCGCGCGCGCAGCCCCAGCCAGCGCCAGACGCCGAGCAGGTTGATGGCCAGCAGGATGGCGTTCTGCCAGACGAGGTTGGCCTGTCCGGTGGCAAGCCCGATCGCGATCCAGCCGAGCGCACCGATCGAGAAGACGATGAAGCCGACGCCGGTGATCCGCGCGCCGAGGTTCGCCGCGACGAGGACCGCCGCGAGCGTCGTGGCGACCGGCGCCACCCAGTTGGCGATCTGCTCCATGCACCCTCGACAAACGCCTCGGCCGGCGAATGCGCGGCGCGCGCCGATGGTTCCGCCGAGGCCGAATGTGTAAGCTATTCCGACACTTTGGCCCGCACCGATGCGCCGCGATGAGCGTCACGTGATGGTTAACGATACGTAAGCTGCTGATCTTCCACCGTCCCGCTTGGACGCTGTACCGCGCGTCGTGCTTGGCACGCAGCTTGCTTCATCACCGGCGAGCGTGTGGTTGGCGAGTCCGGCACGCGTGGCACCTTCTGATACGGGGAAAGCGCAATGCGTAGAGTAATGATGATTGCGGCGGCGGTGGTCGCGGTCGCGGCGATGCCGGCGGGGGCGGTGAACCTCGTCCAGAACGGCAGCTTCGAGCAGACGACGAACGGCCTCGGCCAGTTCGACTATCGCACCCAGGCGGTCGGCTGGACCTCGTCGGGCTACAACTACCTGTTCGACGGCAACAATCCGACTGACAATGTCCAGGGTTCGTACGGCGGCTTGGCGCTGTGGGGTCCGGGCAACGGCTCGAACAACGGCCTGAGCGCCAGCCCGTTCGGCGGCAACTTCGTCGGTGCCGACGGCGCCTTCCAGGTCGGCGCGATCTCGCAGACGCTGACCGGCCTCACCGCCGGCCACAAGTACGCGATCGACTTCGCCTGGGGCGGCGCGCAGCAGCTGGGCTTCAACGGCGACCAGACCGAGCAGTGGGAAGTCCAGTTCGGCAGCCAGTCGCAGTTCACCGCCGTCTACCATAACCCGAGCCACGGCTTCAGCGGCTGGATGAGCGAGCACTTCGTCTTCACCGCCGACGGCGCGACCGACGTCCTGTCGTTCATCGCCCACGGTACGCCCGACGGCGTCCCGCCGTTCTCGCTCCTCGACGGCGTGTCGGGCACGGCCGTTCCCGAGCCGGCGAGCTGGGCGCTGATGATCGGTGGCCTCGGCCTCGTCGGTGCGGTGGCGCGTTCGCGCCGCTCGCGCGTCGTCGCCGCCTGACGCCACATTCCCCGGCCGGATCGGACCCATCCGATGCGGCCGGGGATCGCCTTTTTCAGGCGAACCGCGTAAAGGGACGGCGATGCTCAGTCCCGCCGCCATCCTCAACCAGCTGCTCCACCTGACGGTGTGGCTGGTCCTGCTCGCGGCCGTGTTCGTGCCGCTCGAGCGGCTGTTCGCGCTGAAGCAGGAGCGGCTGCTCCGCGCCGGCTGGGCGGCCGACCTGTTCTGGTATTTCCTGTCGAGCCTGCTGCCCGGCTTCCTCCTCGCCGTGCCGATGGCGCTTGTCGCCTGGGCGGCGCACCGCCTCGTCCCCGCGCCCGTGCAGGCGTTCAGCGCCGGCCTGCCGCTGCCCGCGCGCATCGCCGCCGCCCTCGTCGTCGGCGAGATCGGCTTCTACTGGGGCCACCGCTGGAGCCACGAGATCCCGTTCCTGTGGCGCTTCCACGCGCTCCACCACTCCGCCGAGCACCTCGACTGGCTGGTCAACACCCGCGCCCATCCGGTCGACATGGTGTTCGGCAAGTTCGTCGGGCTGGTGCCGCTCTATGTCCTGGGCCTCGCCAACCCGCTGTCGGGGCGGCCCGACGTCGTCAGCCTGGTGGTGGTGATCGTCGGCACCTTCTGGGGCTTCTTCATCCACGCCAACGTCCGCTGGCGCTTCGGGCCGCTCGAAGCCCTGATCGCGACGCCCGCCTTCCACCACTGGCACCACACGCGGCGCGACCACGTCGACCGCAACTATGCCTCGATGCTGCCCTTGATCGACCGGCTGTTCGGCACCTGGTACGTGCCGCGCCACTGGCCGGGCGAGTATGGCACCGACCACCCGGTGCCGGCGGGCCTGCGCGACCAGCTGCTCGACCCGCTCGCCCCGGCTGCGCGACGGATGACGCCCGCGGAGTAGCGTCAGCAACGTCGTCGAGGGGCCGCAGCAAGGCGCGCTGGGGCGATCAACGGGGATCGAACCCGCAACCTCCGGTACCACAAACCGGCGCTCTAACCGATTGAGCTATGATCGCCGCGCGGGGCGCTCGCGGTCAATAGGGGTTCGGCCGGGCGCGCGTCAAGGACGCCACGCGGACAAGCGATGCCCGTCCGGGTCGTTTTCACCAGAGCCGCCGACGATCAGCGTCCGCGTCGCCGCGACGTCGCCATCGCCGACCGGCCGCGCCGGGGCGGGCCGGGGCGAGCGATAGCCGAGGAGCTCCAGGTGGGGCCCGCCCGCCGCTGAGGCGAGCGCGACGATGTCGACGGCGACCCCCGCCAGCCCGTCGAGCCGGTCCTGCTCCGGCCCCGTGTTGAGCGAGCGGCCGACTTCGCGGAAACCGCGCGCCTCGTACCACGCCTGCGAGGCGGCAAGGTCGGCGACGGCGAGCGCGGTGTGGTCGATGCCGAGGAACACCTGCCCCGGCCGCGCCTCGCTCAGCCAGCGGCTGCCGGGGATCAAGCTCAGCTCGAGCGGGTGACCGCCGGGGTCGCGGAACTTCCACGCCGTGACGCCGCCGGTGTTGGGCGGCAGCAGCTGCGGCCCACCGTGTGAGATCGGCGTCGCGCCGGCGGCAAGGGCGATTTCCGCCGCGGCGGCGATGTCGGCAACCGCGATGGCGAAGTGCTGGAACCACGGGTCGTTCGCCGCGCGCGGCGCCGGGTAGGCCGCGCCGGTCGCCGCCGTGAGGTCGAGGACGAAGCCGCCGAAGGTGAGGCGCGCGCCCGCACCGCTCCCGCCGCCGTCGGCGAAACCGAGCGCGCGGTAGAGCGCGCTCGCGCGGGCCACGTCGGCGACGTTGAGGCCGATGCCGGCGATCGCGCGCACAGGGTCCATTTCGCTGCTCCTGCGTTGGCCGGACGCCCGGCCTACGCCGCCAACGCCTGGAGACCGCATGAAGCTCAACGCGCCGCTCTTTGCCCTCGCCGTCGGCGCCTTCGGCATCGGCACGACCGAGTTCGCGCCGATGGGGCTGCTGCCGGTCATTGCCGGCGACCTGCACGTTTCGGTGCCGACCGCGGGGCTGCTCGTCACCGGCTATGCGCTGGGGGTCGTCGCCGGCGCGCCGCTGCTGACGCTGCCGACGGCGCGGCTCGACCGGCGGACGCTGCTGGTCGGGCTGATGGTCCTGTTCACGCTGGGCAACGCGCTGTCCGCGCTCGCGCCCGGCTACGGCACGCTCATGGCCGCCCGCGTGCTGACGTCGCTGTGCCACGGCGCCTACTTCGGCGTCGGCAGCGTCGTCGCGGGGCGCTTTGCCGGCGAGGGCAAGGCGGCAGGTGCGGTCGCCGCCGTCTTCGCCGGGCTGACGGTCGCCAACATCGGCGGCGTGCCCGCGGCGGCGTGGGTCGGCGATTATATCGGCTGGCGGCCGGCGTTCGGCGGCATCGCCGCGATCGGCGTGCTGGCGGCGGTGGCGCTGGCGCTCACCCTGCCGAGCATCCCCAGCGCGGCGTCGACCGACGTGCGCACAGAGGCACGCGTCCTCCTCCGTCCGCCCGTCCTCCTCGCGCTGGCGACGACGGCGTTCGGATCGGCGGCGATGTTCACCGTCTTCACCTACATCAGCCCGATCCTGAGGGACGTCACCCACGTCTCGGCGGGCACGGTGACGGTCGCGCTGGTGATCTACGGCGTCGGCCTGACGGCCGGCAACGCGCTCGGCGGCCGCTTCGCCGACCGGGCGCTGACGCCGACGCTGGTCGTCGTGCTGACGGCGCTGACCGCGCTCCTGCTGCTGTTCGCCTGGACGATGCGGTCCCCCGTGCCGGCGGTGGCGACGATCTTCGCCTGGGGCGTCGCCACCTTCGCGCTGGTGCCGCCGCTGCAGGCGCGCGTCATGGCGGTGGCCAAGGAAGCGCCGAGCCTCGCCGGATCGGTCAACATCGGCGCGTTCAACCTGGGCAACGCCGCCGGGGCCGCGCTCGGCGGCGGCGTCATCGCGGCCGGCGCAAGCTATGCCTGGGTGTCGGTCGCCGGGGCGGCGATGGCGGCGGTCGCCCTGGCGCTGGTGCTGGCGACGCGCCGCTCAGCCCCATAGCTCAGGCGCGGGCGGGAACACGTCCGAGCCATCGAAGCGAAGCCCGTCCGCCCGGTCCTCGATCAGCAGCGGCCCGTCGAGGTCGGCATACTCGCCGTGCATGGCGGCGTAGAACGCGGGCGCGATGGCGAGCGACGTGCCGAGCATACACCCCGTCATCACCCCGATCCCCCGCGCCCGCGCCGCGTGGATCAGCGCCAGCGCCTCGGTCAGCCCGCCCGCCTTGTCGAGCTTGACGTTGATGAAGCTGTAGCGGCCGATCACCGCGTCGAGGCTGGCGCGGTCGTGCACCGTCTCGTCGGCGCACAGCGGCACCGGCGAGCGGACACGGTCGAGCAGATGGTCCTGCCCCGCCGGCACCGGCTGCTCGATCAGTTCGACGCGCAGGTCGGCCAGCGCGTGCGCCAGCCGCTCGATGTCCGCGCCGCCCCACGCTTCGTTGGCATCGACGATCAGGCGCGCGTCGGGCGCGCCGCGGCGGACGGCGGCGACGCGGTCGAGGTCGCCCTCGCCCGACAGCTTGACCTTGAGCAGCTCGCGTGCGCGCACCGCCCGCGCCGCCGTCTCCACCACCCCCGGCTCGCCGAGGCTGATCGTGTACGCC
>JAFARM010000170.1 GCA_019245455.1 Sphingomonadaceae bacterium
CAGCAACGTCTATGCTGCGCTTGCCGGGCTCGGCACCGCGCCGGAACCGGAGAAGGTGCAACAGGAACCGGCAGTTTCGGTGCGCGCGTCGATCAAGCCGGACTATATCGTGTGCCTGGAAGACGGAAAGAAGTTGAAGATGCTGAAGCGGCATCTGATGACCAGCTATGGCCTGACGCCCGACGCCTATCGCGCCAAGTGGAACCTGCCTGCCGACTATCCGATGGTCGCGCCGAACTATGCCGAACGCCGTCGCAGCCTCGCCATCCGCATCGGCCTGGGCAACAAGAAGCCGGTCGAAGCCGCCGCCCCCGCCGCCGTTCCGGCGCGCAAGGGCCGCCCGCCGCGCAAGGCCGCCGAAGCCAAGTAGTGGCCGCGACCCGGGTCGATCCGCCACCGCGGTGGATCGCGCGCGGCCTGCTCGCCGCCGCCTATCTCGTCGCCGGCGTCGCCCATCTGACCGCGCCGGCGGGGTTCGTCGCGATCACGCCGGCGTGGGTGCCCGCGCCCGCGACGGTGGTCGCGGTGACCGGCGCGTGCGAGATCGCCGGGGCGGTCGGCCTGCTGACCCGCCGCTGCCGCTGGTGGGCCGGCGTCATGCTGGCGCTGTATGCCGTCTGCGTATTCCCGGCGAACATCCATCAGGCCGTCGACAACGTCGCGGTCGGCGGCAGCCGCTGGCCAATCGCCTATCACCTCGTCCGCCTGCCACTGCAGCCGGTGATCGTCTGGTGGGCGCTGTGGGCGGGCGGCGTGACGCGCTGGCCGTTCAACGAAAAGGGCCGCCCGGATCGCTCCGGACGGCCCGCATTGCCGGTGCAGGACCGGTCGTTCAGGCGGCGATCACTCCAGTGACGCAGGCCGCACCGATCGTGGTCTGCAAGCCATGACAATGAGACACTGGATCACCTCCTTTCGTTTGCCGGACAAGGACCTGCATTGTCGGGGCGCGGCCGCGTGATTGCAAGCCCCGCGATCGTCGACGGCGACGTCCGCGCCGGCGCCATCGCGCCGATCGGGTCGAAGGGCGTGCCGAGCGGGTTCGTCAAGCAGCCGCTTACTGGCACCATTCGCGTGACCGAACGCGGCGTCAGCGGCGACGAGCAGGCGGACCTCCGCGTCCACGGCGGCCGCGACAAGGCGGTCTATGCTTATCCGTCGAGCGCCTATCCGCGCTGGCGCGACGCCGCCCCGCGCCACGCCGCACGGCTGGTCCCCGGCGCGATGGGCGAGAACCTGACCATCGCCGGGTGGAGCGACGGCGACGTCGCCATCGGCGACACGGTGCGGATCGGCACGGCGCTGCTGCAGGTCACCGAGCCGCGCCAGCCGTGCTACAAGCTCGCGCTCGCCTTCGGCGACGGCCGGATGGTGCGGCTGTTCATGGCCGTCGGCATCAGCGGCTGGTACTACCGCGTGCTCGAGCCCGGCGTCGTCGCCGCGGGCGACGCCGCGACCTGCCTCGCGCGGCCGAACCCGGCGTGGACCATCGCCCGCTTCTTTGCGCTGATTGCCAGCGGCAGCATCGACGACGAAGCCCTGGCCGAGATCGTCGCGCTGGAGGGCGTCGCCGACGGCTGGCGGCTCAGGGCGCTGCGGCTGCTCGCGCGGCGCGCGTCTGGCGACGCTGACGCCTGAGCGCGGCCGCCTCGGTCGTCGCCAGCACGATCAGCCCGGCGGTGAACGGCAATACGGTGTAGAGCAGGCGGAACAGCAGCAGGCCGGCGAGCACGCCGCCCCGGTCGAGGCCGGGCAGCATGAGGAGGACGATGGCCTCGAACACGCCCAGCCCGCCCGGCGCGTGGCTGAGCGCGCCGGCGATCATCGCCACGGCATAGGTGGTCACCACCAGCGGGAAGGCCGGCCCGGCGGGGAGCAGGATGTAGAGCGCCGTCGCCGCCGCGAGCAGGTCGGCGATGCCGGCACCGAGCTGCGCCAGCGCACCAGGAAAGCTCGGCAGGGCGAGGCGGAACCCGAACAGGCGAAGCTCGCCGCGGAAGGTCGCGGTGGCGACGAGATAGGCGACCGCCCCGCCGAGCAGCGTCGCACCCCCCGCCCGCCCGAGCGCCGCGGGCAGCCCGGCGAGCGTCGGCGCGATCAGCAGCCCCGTCCCCGCCGCCAGCACGATGCCGAGCCAGAAGGTCCACGCGCACAAGGCGACGACCAGGACGATGTCGCGCCCGCACACCCCCGCGCGGCCGTAGATGCGGTAGCGCACCGACCCGCCGGTCAGCGGCGTCAGGCCGAGCGTGTGGCTCATGGTGAAGCCGGTGAACGCCGCCGTCATCACGGTGCCCAGCCGCAGCCGGTAGCCGAGGTGGTCGAGCGCCAGCCAGTCGTAGAGGGTGAGCAGCAGGTAGCTCGTCGTCGTCAGCACGGCGGCGAGCGCGATCGTCGGCCACGGCACGGCGTGGAGCGCGGCGGTCAGCGTCGCCAGCGTCACTTCGTGCGCCAGCCGGCGCACCGCACCGATGGCGAGCGCGGCGATGACGAGGCTGGCGGCGGCGACGAGCGCGTGCCGCCACCACGGCGTCGCCGGCCGCGGCGCGTCGTCAGGGCAGCCGTCGGCGCGGGCGTCGGGCGCGGTGCCGCCGGTGGGCCCGGAGGGATTCGAACCCCCAACCAAGCCGTTATGAGCGGCCAGCTCTACCCTTGAGCTACAGGCCCCGGCGTCGCCGTCCGCTAGCCCATCGCCGCCCCGCACGGCAAGCGCGGGTCGCGTCACGCCGCCTCGGTGACCGGCTCGGCGAGCGCCGCGTGCGCCAGGAAGCGCTCGGCCTCAAGGGCTGCCATGCAGCCCATGCCCGCCGCCGTCACCGCCTGGCGGAAGACCTTGTCGCGGACGTCGCCGGCGGCGAACACGCCTGGCACCGACGTCGCGGTGCTGTCGGGCGCGGTCAGGATATAGCCCTCGGCGTCCATCTTCAGCTGGCCCGCGAACAGCGCGGTGGCCGGCACATGGCCGATGGCGACGAACAGGCCGTCGACGGCAAGGCTGCGCGCCGCCGCGGTTCGCGTGTCGATCAGGTCGAGCCCGGTGACGCCCAAGGGCACGTCGGTGCCCTCGACCGCGCCGACCTCGGCGTTCCAGATGACCTCGATCTTCGGGTTGGCGAACAGCCGCGCCTGGTTGGTCCGGTCGGCGCGCAGCGTGTCGCGGCGGTGGATCAGGTAGACCTTGGCGGCGAAGTTGGTCAGGAACAGCGCCTCCTCGACCGCGGTGTTGCCGCCGCCGACGACGGCGACCGTCTTGCCGCGGAAGAAGAAGCCGTCGCACGTCGCGCACGCCGAGACGCCGAAGCCGCGGTACCGCGTCTCCGAATCAAGCCCCAGCCAGCGCGCCTGCGCCCCCGTGGCGATGACGAGCGTCTCGGCGAGCAGGCGCGTGCCGCTGTCGAGCGTGACGGCGAACGGCCGCCGCGACAGGTCGACGGTCGCGGCGATGTCGCTGACGATCTCGACACCGGTGTGGCGCGCCTGCGCGGCCATGCGGACCATCAGGTCGGGACCCATGACGCTGGTCTCGCCCGGCCAGTTCTCGA
>JAFARM010000220.1 GCA_019245455.1 Sphingomonadaceae bacterium
GGGAAGCGGCACGCCCTCGGCCAACCGCTGGCGGCGCATACGGGCCTCGGGCTCGCCAGGCACGAGGATCTCGGCGCCGGCGGCTACCGGTCGCGAGCTCTTCACGAAGGCCACGTACTTGGCGACGTCCGTGGGGAAGAAGCCCTCGGGATCGAAAATCTTAGGGTCGACGTAGAACGACAGCATGCCGTTGGCGAACTTGGCCCTCGCCGGATCGGTGGCGCCGTTGCCCGAGAACGAGCCGCCCAGCATCTCGCACATGAAGGCGAGGCCCGAGCCCTTGTGATCGCCGAAGGCGCGGATCGCGCCGCTGCCCCTGGCATGCTCGCGCGGTCCGGTCGGCGTGTAGTCGCCGTACAGCAGGTGCGGATCGGCGCTCGGCTTGCCGTCGGGCCCGATCAGCGCGCCGTCCGGCACCTTCTTGCCGCCCTGGCTCGCCACCAGCACCTTGCCCTCGGCGACGATCGAGGTGGCGAAGTCGAGCACCAGCGGGTCCTCGCCGGGCCGGGGAATGCCGACGCAGTAGGGCGCGGTCGAGAAGCGCCGGTCGACGCCGCCATACGGCGCCACCAGCACGCTGCCCGAGGCGTTGACGAAGTGGATCGACACCAGGCCCTCGGCGGCCGCCATCTCGGCCCAGTCGCCGACCCGGCCGACGTGACCGGCGTTGCGGAGTGTCACCGCGGAGAGCCCGTTCTTGCGGCACTTGTCGATGCCGATGCGCACCGCCTGCGGCGTCACCGTCTGGCCGAAGCCGTACTTGCCGTCGACCACGGCGATCACCGGCGTGTCGACCACGACCTCGACCGTGACGTCGGCCACCACCGTGCCCTTCTGCTTCTGCGCCGCATAGCGCGGCACCCGCACCACGCCGTGGCTGTCGTGGCCCGACAGGTTGGCGCTCACCAGGTAGCGGCCGATGCGGCCGCTCTCGTCCTTCGAGCAGCCGGCCGAGACGAAGATGTCCGCGACGAAGGCCTCGAGCGCCTCCGCCTTCAGGGTGACGGTCACTGTGCTCTGCTCCTCAAATCTTCCGCGCGGCGGGAGTAACTCATACTCCTCTCCCCCGCTAGGGGGAGAGGCTGGGAGAGGGTACGATCCGATTACATCGCTGACAAAAAGTACCGGATACATCGCTGACAGGTTTTCAATGCACGGCAGGAGGTTCTGCCGATGCCGTGGAAGGAGACCTGGGCTGTGGAAGAACGGAAGCGATTTGTGCTTGCAGCGAGGAAAAAGGGAGTGGTGATGACCGAGCTCTGTGCCGAGTTCGGGATCAGCCGGGACTGCGGCTACAAGTGGCTGCGGCGGTATGCGGTAGGCGGGCTGGAGGGCTTGAAGGATCGCAGCCGTGCGCCGCACGAGCATGGCCGTGCTCACGAGGCGGCGGTGGTCGAGGCAGTGTGGGCGCTGCATGACCAGTATGGCTGGGGGGCCAAGAAGCTGCAGCGCAAGCTGGCGGAGGCGCGCCCGCAGATCGAGCTGCCGGCGGTGAGCACGATCCACGACTGGCTTGCCAGGGACGGGCGGACAGACAAACGGCGGCGCAGGCGGCGCAGCCCACCGGGCAGCAGACCGCTGACGGAGGCGAAGGAGCCGAACGCGGTGTGGGCGACCGACTTCAAGGGGTGGTTCAGGACGGGCGACGGCGAGCGTTGCGATCCGCTGACGCTGAGCGATCTGATGAGCCGCTATCTTCTGTGCGCCCAGGCGGTCGATCGGCCGGACTACGAGCACGTCCGGCCCGTGTTCGATGCGGCGTTCTGCGAGTTTGGCCTGCCGCTGTTTATGCGCAGCGACAATGGGCCCCCGTTCGCCTCGACGGCAGCGGGCGGGCTGTCGAAGCTGTCGCTGTGGTGGATCAAGCTCGGGATCCGGCCGGAGCGGATCAGGCCGGCCAAGCCGCAACAGAACGGCTGCCACGAACGGATGCACCGGACCCTGGACGACGAAACGGCCGACCCGCCGGCGGAAACGCGTGCCGAGCAGCAGACCCGGTTCGACGACTTCCGCAAGCGGTTCAACCACGAGCGGCCGCACGAGGGGATCGACTTCAAATATCCGGCGTCGCTCTACAAACCATCGCCGCGATCGTACCCGTGCGCGCTGCGCGACCCTGAGTATGGGGCCAGCTGCCAGGTGCGGAAGGTGCGCTCGAATGGCGAGATCAAGTGGCGCGGCGAGCTGGTCTTCGTCAGCCAGGTGCTGGACGGCGAGCCGGTCGGCATCGAGCCGACCGAGGACGGTCAATGGCGCGTTCGCTACGCTCATATCGACCTGGGCTTCATCGACCTCGAGCGGCGCCGGCTCGACCCGCCGGTTCTGCCGCGAAAACCGGCCTGTGGAGATGTGGACAACGCAAGAGCGTTGCCCACATCCCCACAGGCCCAACAACCACAACAACCCGAAAAAATGTGATTCGAAGGCATGATGAGTGTCAGCAATGTAATCGGTACTAAGTGTCAGCTATCTATCCGGTCGCACAGAGGGGGTTGCGCACATCGCCTGTAACCCCCTCTCCCCGCCTCTCCCCCTAGCGGGGGAGAGGAGTCACAACGCCGCTTGCGAACGGCGTACTTATGCCGGCGGCGGGAAGTTCAGTTCGACGCCTACGCCGTCGGGATCGTAGAGGAAGATCTGCTGGCCGCCGGTGCGCGGGATCGTCTGCTCGCGGAACTTCACCTTCTTCGCCTTGAGCTTCTTGCGCACGCCGCCGATGTCGGTGGCGGCGAAGGCGATGTGGTCGAAGCGGCCGGTATCCTTGAACTTCTTCTTGGTGCCGCGAACGACGATGCCCTCGCGCGGCATGCGCTTGCCCAGCAGGTGCACCGTCGGCACGCCGCCGGAATAGAGCCAGTAGCCGGGGAAGCCGAGCGGCGGACGGTCGCCGTTCTTGAGGCCCAGGACCTCGCAGTAGAACTTCTTGGTCTTCT
>JAFARM010000259.1 GCA_019245455.1 Sphingomonadaceae bacterium
GGCCCAGGCGAGCGCGTGGAGCGAGGCGGCGTTGGCGGCGAGCGCCCCCGCCGGCGCGGCGGCGGTGCAGGCGCCGAGCGCCGCGGCACCAGCGGCCGCCGCGTGGGGCGCGGCAGGCGACGCGGCGGCGCTTCCCGCGGCGGCGGCGAGGATCAGCAGCGGAACCATCGCTCTCCCGAAAGCCTTGGTGCGGCAGCGTACCACGATTGGGGTCTGCCGATGTTCCGCGTGCTCCTTATCCCTGCCCTGCTGCTGTCGGGAAGCGCGCTCGCCGCCGATCCGCCGAAGGGCGCGCCGCGGGCAGCGAAGCCCGTCCCCCCGGCGGCACCCGCCAAGCCCGCCGACGCGGCCGCGCCCGCCAAGGCAGCCGACGCCGCCCCGTCGCAGCCGGCCAAGCCCGCCGATCCGGCCCAGGCACAGGCACAAGCTACCATCGTCATCCCCGCGTCGATCACCGCGCCGCAGCGGGCGCTGATCCGGCTGCAGATCCTGCTCGACCGCGCGCACTTCTCGCCCGGCGTCATCGACGGCAAGGACGGGGCCAACGTCAAGCTCGCCGAGGCCGCCTATGCCAAGGCGAACGGCATCGACAGCCCCACGGTCGAGGCGCTGACGGCGAAGCTCGTCACCGGCGACGACGCGCCGACCGTCACCCGCTACACGATCACCGACGCCGACATCGCCGGGCCGTTCGTCGACAAACTGCCGACCGACATGGCCGAGCTGGCGAAGCTCGACTCGCCCGCCTATTCGGGGCCGGTCGAGGAGCTCGCCGAACGCTTCCACATGGACGACGACCTGCTGAAGGCGCTCAATCCGGGGGCGGACTTCGGCAAGGCCGGTACCGTCATCACGGTCGCCGACGTCGGCAAGGCGAAGCTGCCGCCGGTGACGAAGATCGTCGTCGACAAGACCGAGCAGTCGGTCCGCGCCTTTGCCGGCGACAGGCTCGTCGCGGTCTATCCGGCGACCGTCGGCAGCCAGGAGCGGCCTGCGCCGGACGGGACGTGGAAGGTGCGGACGGTGGCGACGCACGCGACCTATACCTTCGACCCCAAGCGGCTGACGTTCGGCGACCCCGGTGTCGGCAAATTGACGATCAAGGCGGGGCCGAACAACCCGGTCGGCACGACGTGGATCGCGCTGACCAAGCCGACCTACGGCATCCACGGCACCCCCGAGCCGCGCCTGGTCGGCAAGCGCGCCAGCCACGGCTGCATCCGCTTGACCAACTGGGACGTCGAGCAGCTGGCGGCCGCGGTCAAGGCGGGGGCGGAGGTGGTGTTCACGGGGGAGGAGCAGAAGGCGAAGACGTGAGCGGCACGACCAAGCCGCGCCTCCATGACAATCCCGCCCCGGCACCACACCCCCCGCCCAAGCACCACGAACCTTCTCAAGCACCACGAACCTTCTCAATCACCACGAACGCGCTCAGGCACCAAGAACCCGCTCAGGGACCAAGAACCCGCTCAGGGACCAAGAACCCGCTCAGGGACCAAGAACCCGCTCAGGGACCAAGAACCTGCTCAGGGACCAAGAACCCGCTCAGGGACCAAGAACCCGCTCATGCTGAGCTTGTCGAAGCACGCTCAAACGTCGATCGTGCTTCGACAGGCTCAGCATGAGCGGGGATGCGCCCAGTGCTTCGACAGGCGCAGCATGGGCGGGCTTGCGCCTATGACAGGGCCGTCAGCACCCCCGGCGTCAGCACCTGCGGCAGCGTCTCCACCCGCCCGTCGGCGTGGTAGAACAGGTACAGCGGCACGCCCGCGCGGTTGTGCGCGCGGATGAAGCGGCCGAGGACGGGGTCGTTCGACGTCCAGTCGCCGACCAGGGTCGTCACGCCTTTGGCCTTGAACGCCTGCGCGACGGCGGGGCTGGAGAGCGCGCCGCGCTCGTTGACCTTGCACGTCAAGCACCAGTCGGCGGTGAAATAGACGAAGGCGGGGACGTGCTTCGCCTGGAGGTCGGCGAGCGCCGCTTCGGTGAACGGCTTGGCGGAGAGGCCGGCGGGGGCGTCGCTCACCGGAGCGGTGGCGGGGGCGGGGGCGACCAGCGCGACTGCCGCGACCGCGGCAACCAGCCCGGCGAGGAGCGGCGGCCAGGCGGGGGCGAACGCCCGCTGCCGCCCGCCGAGCCACCACAGCGCCAGCCCCGTCGCCAGCGCCCCGGCGAGCCCCAGCGCCATCCCCGACACCCCCGCCTGCCGCCCGAGCAGCCAGGCGAGGCCGAGCGCAGTCGCGAACATCGGCAGGCTGAGGACGTGCCGCAGCGTCGCCATCCACGCGCCCGGCTTGGGCAGGCGGCGGCGCAGCGCGGGGACGAAGCCGACCGCGAGAAAGGGCAGGGCGAGCCCCAGCCCGAGGCCGGCGAACACCAGCAGCCCGGCGGCCGGCGGCAGGACGAGTGCCGCGCCCAGCGCCGCCGCCATGAACGGCCCGGTGCACGGCGTGGCGACGAAGGCGGCGAGTGCGCCCGTCCAGAAGCTGCCCGCCGCCCCGGGCTTCGCCGCCAGCCCGCCGCCGCCGCCGAAGCTGCCCAGCTCGAACAGCCCGGCGAGGTTGAGGGCGATGGCGGTGACCAGCACCAGCAGCCCGGCGACGACGCGCGAGTTCTGCAGCTGGAAGCCCCAGCCGACTGCCTCGCCGGCCGCGCTCAGCGCCAGCACGACGCCGCCCAATGCGGTGCAGACGGCGATCACCCCGGCGGCATAAGCGAGCGCGTCGCGCCGCGCCTCGGGCGGGGTCGCACCGCCCTTGGCGAGGCTCAGCGCCTTCAGGCTGAGGATCGGGAAGACGCACGGCATGACGTTCAAGACGACCCCGCCGGCGATCGCCAGCAGCAGGGCGGTGGCGAACAGGGCGACGCCGCCGCTCGCGGCCGGGGCCTGCAGCGGCGCGCCGGGACCGGGAACCGCGCCCGGCGCGGCATCGATCGCATAGCCGGTGACGCTGGCCCCGTGCTCGACGCGCAGCACGCCGGCGACGCGCGCCGGAACGGCGCGGCCCGCCTTGGTCTCGAGCCTGAGGTCGGTGCCCGCGACGGTCGCCGCCTGCGGGCTGGGGTAGTCGGCGGTGCCGTCGGCGGCGGGGAAGAAGTACGCCTTCGTCACCGCGCCCGCGTCGGGGACGGCGGCGGCGAGCACCAGCCGGCCACCCGTCGCGGCAAAGCGCGCGGCGAGCGGGTGCGGCAGCGCGGCGACGGCGTCCGCGACGCGGCGGTCCGGCGCGGCCCCGGCAGGAAAGCCGAGTTTCGCGCTCTCCGGCACGCACATCTCGCTCGTGCAGACGAGGTAATCGAGCTTCAGCCCGACCGGCCCCGCGCCGCTGACCGTCGTCACCAGCGTCGCCGGCCCTTCGTAGACGAAGTTGGTCAGGCCCGACACGCTGAGCACGGACGGCACGGGAAAGCGCAGCGGCGCGGCGGTGACGCCGGGGGCCAGCGTCCACGCCGCCTTGGGCGCATAGCCCGCCTCGCCGGGGTTCGACCAATAGCTGTGCCAGCCGGGCTTGGGCGTCAGGACGATGCCGAGTGTGCGGCTGCCGTCGGCGGCGGGCGCGCCCGCGATCAGCTCGACGCGGGTGTTCGGATTGTCGACGACCGCCTGCGCCGCGGCCGGCGCGGCGACGAGGAAAGCGAGGAGCGCGAGCAGGCGGGCGAGCATGGCCATGGTCCTACGCGCGTCGGGCCGCGCGCGCCACGGTCTTCGCGGCGGCGGCGGGCGCGGTTACGCGGCGCGGGCGGTGGACAGGCGGGCCGGCGCGGCTAAGGTGCCGCCAGTCCAGCGGGAGCATGACCGATGAAAGCCGTCCTCTGCGTCGAACACGGGCCGCCGGAGAAGCTCGTCGTCCAGGACGTGGCCGTGCCCGAGCCCGGGCGCGGGCAGGTGCGGCTGAAGGTGGAGGCGGCGGGCGTCAACTTTCCCGACACCCTCATCATCCAGAACCTGTACCAGTTCAAACCGGCGCTGCCGTTCTCGCCGGGCGGCGAGGCGGCGGGCGTGATCGACGCGGTCGGCGAGGGCGTCGAGGGGGTGAGCGTCGGCGACCGCGCCATTGTCATGACGGGGAACGGCTGCTTCGCCGAATATGTCATCGCCAACCGGGCGCAGGTCGTGCCGATCACGGGGACGATGCCCGCTGATATCGCCGCCGGCTTCACCATGACCTACGGCACCTCGCACCACGCGTTGAAGCAGCGCGCGCATCTGAAGGCCGGCGAGACGCTGCTCGTGCTCGGCGCCGCGGGCGGCGTCGGGCTGACCGCGGTCGAGCTCGGCAAGGTGATGGGGGCTAAGGTCATCGCCGCCGCTTCGACCGACGAGAAGCTAGCGCTGACCCGCGAGTATGGTGCCGACGAAACGATCAACTATGCGACCGCGAGCCTGAAGGACGAGATCAAGCGGCTGACCGGAGGGCGCGGCGTCGATGTCGTCTACGACCCGGTCGGCGACCGCTTCGCCGAACCGGCGTTCCGCGGCATCGCCTGGAACGGGCGGTATCTGGTGGTCGGCTTCGCCGGCGGCAACATCCCGTCGCTGCCGCTCAACCTGCCGCTCATCAAGGGCGCGAGCCTCGTCGGCGTGTTCTGGGGCGCCTTCACCCACGCCGAGCCCGACGTGCACCGCGCCAACATGGCCGAGCTGCTGACGTGGTACGCCGAGGGCAGACTGAAGCCGCACGTGTCGCGGCACTTCCCCCTGGATGAGGGCCCGGCGGCGATCCGGTGGATGATGGACCGGAAAGCGACGGGGAAGGTGGTGTTGACGGTCTGAGGGGTGGGCTAGATGGCATCGCCCGCACCGCGCCGCGTGTCATCCCGGATCAGGCCGGGACCCATGGTCTCGAACGGTCGAGATCTTGGGTCCCGGCCTGCGCCGGGATGACAGAGTCGGGGAGTGCTCTCCCGCAAACAACAATCCGTCATCCCCGCGAACGCGGGGACCCATCTCCTGCGGGCCGCCGTCGGGTGGGAACCGCCTCCGCCCGCGCGCTGGAGCACACGCGCGGCCTTCGGGAGATGGGTCCCCGCTTTCGCGGGGATGACGGTGGAGAGTCAGTGAGCGCTTACTCCCACCGCGCCGCCGCCAAGTCGTCGCTCGCGCGCGCCTCGACCCAGGTCGTGCCGCCAGCGCGTTCCTCCGCCTTCCAGAACGGGGCCTTGGTCTTCAGCCAGTCCATCAGGAACTCGGCCGCCGCGAACGCCGCGGCGCGGTGGCTGCTCGCGACGGCGACGTGGACGATCGCCTCGCCGGGCAGCATCCGGCCCACGCGGTGGACGACGCGGCCGGCCAGGATCGGCCAGCGGCGCTCGGCCTCGGCGGCGATCGCGGCGAGGGCGCGTTCGGTCATCGCCGGATAGTGGTCGAGGGTCAGGCTGACCAGGCCCCCAAGTTCATTGGCGTCGCCCCGGACGAAGCCGGTGAAGGTGACGACCGCGCCGGTGTCGCCGCCTTCGGGCAGCAGCGGCGCGAGGTCGAGCGGTTCGGCCTGGACGCGGACGAGGATCATCCTCTCCCTCCCCCCCGGTGAGCGAAGCGAACCGAGAGCGGGGAGGGACGTGGGGGAGGCGGGGCGAGTGACCGCGGGCCGTTCCATCGGGCCGCGCGCTGCGCAGTGGCGAATGGCGATGTCGAGGCGGAGCCGACGAACTGCGGGTGATGGAATCGGGCGGGCAGCCCCCACCCCGATCCTCCCCGCTCTCCGATGCTCCGCATCGGGGGAGGAGGGAGACGGCAGGCCCTACCCACCCGTCACCGGCGGGAAGATCGCCACCTCGGCCCCCGCCGTCACCGGCGTGTCGGCCTGCGCGAACACCTGATCGACCGCGACCCGCACCCGTCCGCGGTCGGCGAGCGCCGTGGCGTGCCCCTCCGACCGCCCCGCCAGCCAGTCGAGCAGCGCCGCGACCGTCGCGACCCCCTCCGGCAGCGGCAGGACCTCGCCATCGACGCCGATCCGTTCGCGCACCCAGGCGAAGTAGAGCAGCTCGATCACGCCGCTTCCGCGCCCTCGGCCATGTGCTTCAGCCCGACGCGCAGGTAGTCGTAGCCGGTGATCAGCGTCACCACCGCCGCCGCCCACAGGCAGGCGATGCCGACCGCCTGCGCCGGCAGCCAGGGGGCAAACTGCGGCGTCGCGATGCCCAGGATCAGCGCGCCGAGCGCGATCATCTGGAACGCCGTCTTCCACTTGGCGAGCCGGCTGACCGGCAGCGACACGCGCAGCCCCGCCAGATACTCGCGCAGTCCCGACACGGTGATCTCGCGAAGCAGGATGACGAGCGCGGCGATCACCGCCAGCCCGTGGACTGCGCCGACGTGGACGAGCATGACGATCGTCGCCGCGACCATGATCTTGTCGGCGACGGGGTCGAGGAACACGCCGAGCTTCGACACCGTGCCGCGCGCCCGCGCCAGATAGCCGTCGAGGTAGTCGGTCGCGCCGGCAACGCAGAACAGGACGAACGCCGCCAGCGCGCTCGCCAGCCCCGGGTCCCACAGCAAGGCGACGAGCAGCGGCACCGCCAGCACGCGGCTCAGCGTCAGCAGGTTGGGCAGGCTGGACAGCACCCCGCGGGGATAGGCTATGGCCTTGGCCACTTCAACGGGGAGGCGCGGCGATGCAGGTCAGCGAGGCGGTGGCGAGCCGGCGGTCGGTGCGCGGGTTCCTGCCCGACCCGGTCGATCCGGCGACCATCCGCCGTGTCCTCGAGTGCGCTGCCCGTGCACCCTCGGGCGGCAACCTGCAGCCGTGGCACGTCGACGTCGTCGCCGGCGAGCCGCTCGCCGAGCTGAAGGCGATCATGGCGACCCGGACCGCCGAGGCTCCGGGCGGCGAGCCGGCAGAGTATGACATCTACCCGAAGGAACTCGACCCGAAGCACAAGGCCTACCGCTTCGAGGTCGGCGAGGACCTGTACGGCGCGCTCGGCATCCCGCGCGAGGAGAAGCTGAAGCGGCTGATGTGGTTCGCGCGCAACTTCCAGTTCTTCGGCGCGCCGCTGGCGCTGTTCACCTCGATCGACCGGCGGATGGGGCCGCCGCAATGGTCGGACTTGGGGATGTTCCTGCAGACGGTGATGCTGCTGCTGCGCGAGGAGGGGCTCGACTCCTGCGCGCAGGAATGCTGGGCGGTGTACCCGGCGACGATTGGCGCGTTCCTGAACCTGCCGCCGACGCGGATGCTGTTCTGCGGCATGGCGATCGGGGTCGCCGACCCGGACGAGCCAGCGAACACGGTGCGGACGAAGCGCGCGGCGCTGGCGGACTTCGCGACGTTCCGGGGGCTCTAGCCGGTGACGTGGCGGAGCAAGAAGGTGATGAGGATCGCGACCAGCACCCCCATCGACAGCCCGCCCGACAGCAGGAAGCCGGCCGACCGCTTCTCCGCTGCCCTCGCATAGGTCTCGATGTAGAGGATGCGCCCCGCCGACCAGACGAAGCCGTAGATGCCGGCGGCCATGTCGTTCCACAGCAGGCAGGCGAGGGCGAGCAGCGGCAGGAACAGTACCATCTGCTCGACCGTGTTCTGCTGCGCGCGCAGGATGCGCTCGAACTCCGGACTGCCGGTCGTCGCCGGTGCCGCCACCTTGTACTTGCCACGCGCCTGCCCGACCTTAAGCGCCGCCCAGACGTAGACGCCGAGCGCGACGATCAGCGCCGCCAGCGTCCAAGCCATGCCGTGCATCGTCGTGTTCCCCCCGCGCCACCCTTAGCGGCAGGACGGGGCACGGCCAAGTCAGGCCGGCTTGCCCATCTCGACCATCGTCCGCGCCTGCTGCGCGAAGCTGGCGGCTGCGGCCCCGTCCTTCAGCCGCGCGCTGGCATCCTCGGGCACGGTGATGCCCTTCTGCGCCGCCGGGCGCGCGGCGATGGCGTCGCTCCAGCGGGCGAGGTGGGGCAGGCCCTCGGCGTCGATGCCCGACCACGTCGCCGTTCGCGTCCAGCACCAGGTGGCGATGTCGGCGATGCTGTAGTCGGCCCCCGCGAGATACTCGGTCTTCGCCAGCTGCCCGTCGAGGACGGTGAACAGCCGCCGCCCCTCGCCCTGGTAGCGGGCGATGGCGGCGGGGATCTTCTCGGGGAAGTAGCGGTAGAAGACGTTGGCCTGCCCCATCATCGGCCCGACGCCGCCCATCTGGAACATCAGCCACTGCAGCACGCGGCTGCGCCCCTGCGGGTCGGCGGGCATCAGCTGCCCAGTCTTTTCGGCGAGGTAGATCAGGATCGCGCCCGATTCGAATACGGGGAAGCCGTCATCGACGATCGCCGGGATACGACCGTTCGGGCAGATGTCGAGGAACCACGGCTGCTTCTGCTCGCCGGCGGAAAGGTCGATCCGCCGCACCTCGTAGGGCAGGCCGAGCTCCTCGAGCGCGACCGACACCTTGTACCCGTTGGGCGTCGCGGCGGTGTAGAGGATGAGGGTCATTGATCCGGCTCCGCTGTTCCAAGTCGACCCTAGCAGGCGCCAGCGCGGCGGTCGACGCGCGGCTCAGGGCCGG
>JAFARM010000267.1 GCA_019245455.1 Sphingomonadaceae bacterium
GTAACCATCGCCGGCAGCGGCGGCGGCGCGCCGGCAAGCGCGGCATAGCTCGCCGCCGTGCGCGCATAGATGCCCGAAAGCGCGCGGCGGTACGGCTCGTCGGCGCGGCTGGCGGCGCGGTCGCCGCTCGCGTCCGCCAGCGCTCCAAGGGCCGGCGTGACCTCGGTCAGCGACGCCGACAGCGACAGCTCGGCCCCGAGCGCGTTCAGCTCGGCGAGGTAGTGTCCGAGCGCGATCCGTGCGGCGCGGGCGAGCGCAGTCTCCAGCGTGCCGGCGTCGACGTTGGGGTTGCCGTCGCGGTCGCCGCCGATCCACGTGCCGGGGCGGAGGAACGGCGGCAGCGCGTGGTCGACCTCCGCCTCCCACCGCGCATAGAGCGCCGGCAGGGCGGGGAGGAAGCTGCGCTGCAGATAGGACAGCGCACTGTCGATCTCGTCGGCGACGACCGGCTTGACCCCACGCAGCGGCCGCGTCTGCCACAGGATCGTGATCTGGCGGATGAGCGCGGTGGTGGTCGCCGTGTCGCGCGACCCGATCAGCGCGGCGATGGCGGTTTCGCGGTCGATCACCGACTTGCGCCGGACCTCGGTCGGGTGCGCGGTCAGCACCGGGACGATCAGCGCGCCGGCGAGCAGGTCGGCGACCGCGGCACGATCGATGCCGGCGTCGGCCAGCGTCGCCAACGCCTCGCCGAGCCTGGCCTCGACCGGCGACCGGCTGCGGTCCTCGGCGAGGTTCGCCAAGAGCGAGAAGGCGAGGAAGCCGCGGACAAAGCGCAGCGTGTCGTCGAGCCCGAGCCCGCTCAGCTGTGCCGACAGCGCTGCGTCGGCGGAAGCGCCGGGGGTGCGATGCGCCGCGACCGCCGCCTGGCGGATGCCTTCGATGCGGTCGAACACCGCCGCGCCCTCGGTCGCGCGAATGACGTCGCCGAGCAGCCGCCCGAGGTGGCGCAGGTCGTCGCGTTCGGCTTCGCTCATGGGATCAGCACCTGGCGGACCGCCGTGCCGGCGGCGAGATCGTCGAGGGCGGCGTTGACCTCGGCCAGCGGCCGCGTCGCCGTCAGCAGCCGCTCGACCGGAAGGCGCCCGGCGCGCCACAGCGCGATGTAGCGCGGAATGTCGCGGCGCGGGATGCTGTTGCCGAGATAGCTGCCGGCGAGCGTCTTGCCGTCGGCGACGAGGCTGATCGCCGGGATCGTCAGCATCTCCGCCGGGTTGGGCAGGCCGACCGTCACCGTCCGCCCGCCGCGACGGGTGACGCGGTACGCCTCCGCCAGGGCGCGCGCCCGGCCGACGGTCTCGACGGCGACATCGACGCCGCCGAGCGCGGCGATCCGTTCGGCCGCGTCGTCCGGGCCGACGGCGACCGCGCCGAGCTCGCTGGCAAGGTCGCGCTTGGCGGCGACGGGATCGATGGCGACGACGGGCTGCGCGCCGCTCGCCAGCGCCCCCAGCACGGCGGCGAGCCCGACGCCGCCGAGGCCGTACACGGCAACGCTTTCGCCGGGGCGGACGGCGGCGGCATTGACCACCGCGCCGACCCCCGTCAGCACCGCGCAGCCGAACAGCGCGGCGACCGCGGGTGGAATGTCAGAGTCGACTCTGACCGCCGAGCGCGCGTCGACGACGGCATGGCCAGCGAAGGCGGAGACGCCGAGGTGATGGTGGACCTGCCGGCCGCCGTCACTCAGCCGCGAGCCGCCGGCGATCAGTTCGCCACGTCCGTTCGCCGCCGCCGCCGTCGGGCAAAGATAGCCCTCGCCGGCGGCGCAGCGCGCGCAGTGACCGCACGCCGGCAGGAAGGCGAGGACGACGCGGTCGCCGGCGGCGAAGTCGGTGACGCTCGCGCCCGGTTCGACCACCGTCGCCGCCGCTTCGTGCCCCAACGCCATCGGCAGCGGCCGCAGCCGGTCGCCGTTGACCACCGACAGGTCGGAATGACAGACGCCGGCGGCGTCGATGCGGATCAACAGCTCGCCCGGCCCCGGCGGCGCGAGATCGAGCGCCGCCAGCCGCAACGGCCGGCTCGCGGCATAGGGGGCCGTGGCTCCGTTGGCGTCGAGGACGGCGGCGATCGTCTGCATCGCCGCCGTCTTAGCATATGCAGCAAAACTGCCTATGCGAAGTTCACGGTCGCGTCCGCGATCAGGCGGTGACGAGCTTGACCGCGGTCGGCTTCGCCACCGGCAGCGGTGCCGCGGCCGCATCCGCCTCGAGCTGCGCTTTGCGCGCCGCCATCTTGGTGCCAAGGTCGATCATGTCGACGCCGGCCGAGCGCGCCTTGGCGAACATACCGGTCAGCCAGCGCTCCTCTTCCTTGACGTGGTGGCGGATTTCCTCGGCGAGCACCTTGACCTTGGCGTCGTACATGGCGTCGGCGGGCGACCCCGTGCTGAGGTCGTTGACCAGCACCTTGGCTCCGTCGTGCTCGACATAGGCCTCGTCGATGATCGAGTCGTCGATCTTGCCGCGCAGCGCCGGATAGAACACCTCTTCCTCGATCATCGTGTGGATTTTGAGCGCGGTGCAGATGCGCGCGACGAGGTCGCTCTTCTCGCTCTTGCCACGGGCATCGTCGAACGCCTCGAACATGGCGTCGACCGCACGGTGGTCGGCCTTGAGGAGCGTGGCAGCGTCGATCGGCTCGACCTGCGGAAGCGGCGCAGCGGCGGGCGCGGCCTTGCGTGCGGGTGCCTTGCGCGCTGCGGTGGTCTTGGCCGGTGCGGGCTTCGTCGCCGCCTTGCCGGTGCCGGTCGTCGCCTTGGTCGCCGGTTTCTTTACCGCCGTCTTCGCCACCGCCATCGCTGTTGCTCCCGTCAGGATTTCGTCGCTGTAACGATACTGTCGCGCTTTGGTTTCCGCAGCTTGTCGCGCCCGCCGTCGTCTTCCCGGCGCAAGCGGGAGCCCGCTCGGGTCGCAGCATCGGTCCGGGACGAGGAAGGCGCTACGACAGCCCGACGACGTCGCCCGCCGCATCGAGGCCGATGCCGTTCGCCGCCGGCACGCGCGGGAGGCCGGGCATGGTCATCAGGTCGCCGCAGATGGCGACGACGAAGCCCGCCCCCGCCGCCAGCCGCACCTCGCGGACGGTGACGACGTGCCCCTCGGGCGCGCCGAGTAGCGCCGGGTCGGTCGAGAAGCTGACCTGCGTCTTGGCCATGCACACCGGCAGGCGGCCGTGCCCGGCGGCCTCCCAGCGCGCAAGCTGCGCCCTGACCGATGCCGACGCATCGACGCGCGCGGCATGATACAGGCGCGTCGCAACCGTTTCGATCTTGGCGAACAGCGGCAGGTCGTCGGGGTAGAGCGGGGCGAAGGCCGAGGGCTGGTCGGCGAGTGCGGCGACGGCATCGGCGAGCGCGGTCGCCCCCGCGCCGCCCTCGGCCCAGTGGCGGCAGACGATCGCCTCGACCCCGCGCGCCGCCGCCGCCGCGCGCACCGCCTCGAGCTCGGCGTCGGTATCGGTGGCGAAGTGGTTGACCGCAACGACCACCGGCACGCCGAAGCCGCGGACGTTGTCGATGTGCCGCTGCAGGTTGACCGCGCCGCGCTCCACTGCCGCCACGTCCCCGCGCGCGAGGTCGGCCTTGGCGACGCCGCCGTTCATCTTCAGCGCGCGGACGGTCGCCACGATCACCGCCGCCGACGGCACGAGCCCGCTCGCGCGGCACTTGATGTCGAAGAACTTCTCCGCGCCGAGGTCGGCCCCGAACCCCGCCTCGGTCACGGCATAGTCCCCGAGCGCCAGCGCCGCGCGCGTCGCCACGACCGAGTTGCAGCCGTGAGCGATGTTAGCAAACGGCCCACCGTGGACGAAGGCCGACGCGCCCTCGAGCGTCTGGACAAGGTTGGGGTTCATCGCGTCTTTCAGGACGACGGTCATCGCTCCGACCGCGCCGAGGTCGGCCGCCGTCACCGGGCGGCGGTCGTGGGTCTCGCCGACGACGATGCGCCCGAGCCGCGCCTGCAGGTCGGCGAGGTCGCTCGCCAGGCACAGGCAGGCCATGACCTCGCTCGCGACCGTGATGTCGAAGCCGCTCTCGCGCGGCGTGCCGTTGGCCGCGCCGCCGAGGCCGATCACCACGTCGCGCAAGGTCCGGTCGTTGACGGCGAGCACCCGCCGCCATGTGACCCGCCGCGGGTCAATCCCCAGCGCATTGCCCCAGTGGATGTGGTTGTCGACCAGCGCCGCCAGCAGGTTGTGCGCCGCCGTGATCGCGTGAAAGTCACCCGTGAAATGGAGGTTGATGTCGATCATCGGCGCGACCTGCGCCCGGCCGCCGCCCGTCGCGCCGCCCTTGGCCCCGAACACCGGGCCCATCGACGGCTCGCGCAGCGCCAGCACCGCCCGCCGCCCGGTGCGGTTCAGCGCGTCGGCCAGCCCGATCGAGGTCGTCGTCTTGCCCTCGCCGGCCGGCGTCGGGTTGACCGCGGTGACGAGGATCAGCCTGCCGCGGGGCGGTTGCCCGGCCAGCCAGCCGAGGTCGACTTTCGCCTTGTCGCGGCCATAGGGCACCAGCGCGTCGCCCGAGATGCCGGCGCGGGCGGCGACCTCGGCGATCGGTTGCAGCGTCACGGTGCGGGCGATGTCGAGGTCGGTCATGGCGCAGCGAGCCTAGAACAAGCCGTGGGCCGAGTCATGCCGGCACCGGGTTCACCAAGTCATGCTGGCGCAGGCCAGCATCCACGATTGAGCAGGACGGAAGACCAGCGCTCTGGCCCGAACATGGATGCTGGCCTTCGCCAGCATGACGGCGGTAGGAAG
Organism: Sphingomonadaceae bacterium; assembly: GCA_019245455.1. Taxonomy (GTDB): domain Bacteria; phylum Pseudomonadota; class Alphaproteobacteria; order Sphingomonadales; family Sphingomonadaceae; genus Polymorphobacter_B. The sequence goes on from JAFARM010000267.1 coordinate 4,765, forward strand.
TTGGTATGCGCCACACTCCTCCTGCCATCCCGGCGAAAGCCGGGACCCATCTCCCGAAGGCCCGCAGGAAATGGGTTCCCGCTTTCGCGGGGATGACGGCGTCGGTGTTCAGCACCTTCGCCGCTCCCGCCGCCGCCCGCGCCCCCTCGATCCCCGCCGCCGACGCGCCGCAGCTCGCCGCGCTCGGCCCCGACACGATCGGGCTGGCTAAGACGACGGTGGCCGTGCCCGGCCGCGACCGGCGACTCGATGTCTGGCTGTGGTATCCGGCGCGGGCGGACGGCACGCCCGAGACCTATCGCCGCCACCTCGTCACCGCCGATGGGCCGCCGCTCGACATCACCACCGAAGGCCTCGCCGTCGCCGGAGCCGCGCCGCTGCCCGGCCGCTTTCCGCTGGTCGTCATAAGCCACGGCTTCGGCGGCTGGGCGGGCGGCATGACCTATCTCGCCGAGAACCTGGCAACCAAGGGCTATGTCGTCGCCAGCATCGACCACGCCGACGGCCAGGGCGGCAGCGGCGGGGCCGAGGGGCGCGTGCGCGTCGCCGGCAGCATCGTCAACCGCGCCCGTGACCAGCAGGCGGTCATCGCCGCGGTTGCCGGCGGCACCGCGCTGCCGCCGGCGCTCGCGGGACACGTCGACGGCGGCCGCATCGCGCTGATCGGCTACTCGATGGGCGGCTTCGGCGCGGTCGCCACCGCCGGCGCACCCTACGATCCGGCCGGCGGTGCGATCGCCCCGGTCGCCGCGCTCCTCGCCGATCAGGTGAAGCCAGCCGCCGTGGCAGGGCTGAAGGCCGTCGTCCTGATCGCGCCGTGGGGCGGACAGCCGCCGTACCGCGCTTGGGCACCGGCCGCGCTCGCGGGCATCGCCGTGCCGAGCCTGTGGATCGACGGCGATCGCGACGACGTCTCCGACTATGCGAACGGCGTCCGCTGGTTGTTCGACCATGCCACCGCGTCGAACCGCTGGCTGCTGACCTACCGCGAGGCGCGCCACAACGTCGGCGGCAACCCGCCGCCGCCCGAGACGCTCGCCCGCGCCGACCTCGCCGAGAACTTCGCCGAGCCGGTGTGGCGCAGCGACCGCATCGCCGCGATCAACCAGCACTTCGTCACCGCCTTCCTCGACCGCTTCGTCAAGGGTGATGCGAAGCACGGCGCCTTCCTCGACGTGCCGACGGCGGACGGCGACACCGCCACCTGGCCCGACGCCCCGCGCGGCTTCGCCGGAGCGGAACAGCCGCACTATTGGCCGGGGTTTCAGCGGCGCTGGCTGCTCGGGCTGCGACTGGAGCATAGCGAAGGTGAGCGGTAGCTATGCCCGTTCGCAAGTCCCGCTCATGCTGAGCTTGTCGAAGCACACACCGCCCGTCGTACGTGCTTCGACAAGCTCAGCATGAGCGGGCTTCGACAAGCTCAGCATGAGCGGGCTTCGCGAGGGACGGAGGTGCGGGTAGGATGGCGGAAAGGGTGTAGCGCGGGACTACCACAGCGGCGCAGTTGCGCTTAGATAGGCGTGAACCGCACGGGGACCTTTGCCGATGGCCAGCGCCGCACCGACCGAGACGACCGACGCGCCCATCGTCCTGACGCCACCCGCCCCGGTCGCGCCGGTGCCCGCCGCCAAGGCCGCCGGGCTCGTGCCCGTCGATGCCAAGGTCGCTTCCCAGCTCGACAGCCGAGCCGACGCCTTCGTCACCGACCTGATCGCGCTCGACGCCGCCAGCCCCGAGTTCGGCCGCAAGGTCGACGAGCTGACCGCCCTCGGTGCCAAGCAGATCGCCGAGGCCGCGGGGCAGACGAACCGCTTCCTCGACCGTCCCGTCCGCACGGTGGACGGCGAAGGCGGCATCGGCCACGACCTGACCCAGCTCCGCCAGACGGTCGAGGATCTCGACCCCGCCAAGCGCGGCAAGCTGACCAGCCGCAAGCGCGTGTTCGGCCTGATCCCCTTCGGCGGCGACAAGCTCCGCGACTATTTCGACAGCTACAGGTCGGCGCAGAGCCACATCTCGACCATCCTCGAGCGCCTGAAGGACGGCAAGGACGAGCTGCTCCGCGACAACGCGGCGGTCGACGTCGAGCGCGCCAACCTGTGGGACAAGATGGGCAAGCTCGAGCAGATGATCCACGTGTCGAAGACGCTCGACCAGAAGCTCGAGGACAAGGCGAACGAGCTCGACTACAGCGACCCCGCCAAGGCCAAGGCGATCCGCGAGACCGCGCTGTTCTACGTCCGCCAGCGCACCACGGACCTGCTGACGCAGATGGCGGTCAGCGTCCAGGGCTACCTCGCGCTCGACCTCGTCAAGAAGAACAACGTCGAGCTGATCAAGGGCGTCGACCGCGCGTCGACCACCACCGTCGCCGCGCTGCGCACCGCCGTCACCGTCGCGCAGGCGCTGACCGCGCAGAAGCTGGTGCTCGAGCAGATCGGCGCGCTCAACTCGACGACGGCGAAGATGATCGACGGCACCGGCGAGTTGCTCCGCACCCAGACCGGGCAGATCCACCAGCAGGCGGCATCGTCGACGATCCCGATCGAGACGCTGCAGCGCGCCTTCCAGAACATCTACGCGACGATGGACGCGATCGACACCTTCAAGGTGCAGGCGCTGCAGTCGATGAAGCAGACCGTCGACACGCTGGGCAACGAGGTCGAGAAGAGCCGCGGCTATATCGCCCGCTCCGCCGGCCAGGCGCAGTTGAAGGGCCCGGCCCCGGCGGCGATCGGCACGACGTTCGAGCCGGTGTGATGGCGCGCGCGCGCGACCCCGAGGAGATGCTGGCCCGCGCGAGCGACCTGCTCGACCGCTGGCCCCTGCTCGCCCCGCTCGCCAACGAGCTGCGCGAGGGCCGGAGCAGCCGCGAGGCGCGGCGTCGGCGACGCGAGCGGCGGCGGCGGCGGCAGGCGCGCAAGGCGGTGGCGATGATCGCGGTCATCGTCGCCGCGACGGTGGCGACCGCCGCCGCGGGGTGGATCGT
>JAFARM010000272.1 GCA_019245455.1 Sphingomonadaceae bacterium
CGACGACCTCGATGCGCGCGGGTTGTCGACGACAGTGGCGGACATGCGCTTCGCCAAGCCCTTGGACGAGCCGCTGATCCGCAAGCTCGCGCTCAGCCACGACGTGCTGGTGACGATCGAAGAGGGCGCGGTCGGCGGCTTCGGCGCGCACGTGCTGACCTATTGCAGCGACACCGGCCTGTCCGATGGCGACCTCAAGGTCCGCACCATGCGCCTGCCCGACGTGTTCCAGGACCAGGACGCGCCGGGCGCGCAGTACGCGACGGCCGGCCTCGATGCGGCGCACATCGTCGAGACCGTGCTGTCGGCGCTCAGGCACAACAGCGTGGGGGTGGTTGAGGGCGTGCGGGCGTAGCCGTTCGACTGGCCGGGCAGAGCGGCAGCGGCTATGATAGCGCCATGACCCGCGAGACCCACCGGCAACGTGCTCGTCGCAAGTTCGTCTTCGGCGTGCTCGAGCAGCTGTCGAACATTCTCGGCACGATGTCGGCGAGCGTTCTCGTCGTCGGACTTATCGTGCCGACGCTGGCGGCGTTTGCCGGAACCAGCATGGTCGCGAGCGTGGCGCTGCGGCAGGTCGCAGGCCTGGTGGTCGGCTTTTCGCTTTTGTGTGGCGTGACGGCGGCGACGGTGCGCGGCCTCGCTCGGGCGATCGACGACGACGACGGTGCGCTGTTCCGTGGGCGGCGCAGCGACCCACTCCTCAGCGGAGGCAACGGATGACCCCGATGGCCGCTACCCACGCCGCGTTCGGAGTCGCCGCGGGACTGGTGGTCGTCGCCCTCGCCGCCGCCTTCGTGCTTTATCTGTGGGTGCGGCCGCGGCGGTGACGGGCGAGCGCGCCGACGCGGCGCTGGTCGCGCGCGGCCTTGCCGAAAGCCGGACGCGGGCGCAGGCGCTGATCCTCGCGGGATTGGTCTTCGCCGGCGACCGGCGCGTCGACAAGGCCGGACAGAAGGTTGCCGGCGATGCGCCGCTGAGCGTGCGCGGCCGCGATCATCCCTGGGTCTCGCGCGGCGGCATCAAGCTGGCGCACGGCCTCGATCATTTCGGTTGGGACGTGTCGGGCGCAGTGGCGATCGACGTCGGTGCGTCGACCGGCGGCTTCACCGACGTCTTGCTGACGCGCGGTGCCGCCCACGTCTACGCCGTCGACAGCGGCACCAACCAGCTTGCGTGGAAACTGCGCCAGAACCCGCGTGTCACCGTGCTCGAACAGACGAGTGCGCGGGTTCTGACGCCCAACCACATTCCGCGGGCGGTCGACCTTATCGTTTGCGACGCGAGTTTCATCGGCTTGGCCAAGGTGCTCGAACGGCCGCTGGGCTTCGCCAAGCCGGCCGCGCGGCTGCTGGCGCTGATCAAGCCGCAGTTCGAAGCCGGGCGCGGCGAGGTCGGCAAAGGGGGCGTCGTCCGCGATCCTGCCGTGCACGCCCGCATCTGCAAGGAGGTCACGGAAATGCTCACGACGAGGCACGGCTGGCGCGTCCTCGGCATCGAGCCGAGCCCGATCACCGGCCCCGAGGGCAACGTCGAGTTCCTGATTGGTGCCATCGCCCCCGACGTTGACGCCGCTATGGTGCAGCGCCACATCGCACGGTAAAGGAGACGCACCATGCAGTCGCAGAACCGCATCTTTGAAGATATGTCGAAGATCGCCACGTCGGCGATGGGAACGATGGCAGGCGTCGGTCGCGAGGTGGAGACAATGGTCCGCGCCCGCGTCCGCGAGCTCGTTGGCGGCATGGACATGGTGGAACGTGACGAGTTCGAGGCGGTGAAGGCGATGGCCGCGACCGCTCGGGCGGAAGTGGAAAGCCTGAAAGCTGAAATCGCGGCGCTTCGCGCGGCGGCGGCCGGAAGCGTGGTAGCACCCCCCGAAAGCACAGGAAGTGCCCCGATTGTCTAGTTACCCACAAGATTTGGTGATCGTCGCGAAAACTTCGCTTGCGTCGCGCCATTCCCGCCAGCAGCCTGCGGCGGTGCAGCAGGGGAAGGCGGGCCGATGACACACCTCGATATCGACTTCCAGCCCGCGCCCGCCGCGCCGATCGATATGCTCGAGCATTACTTCAATGCCCATGGCTGGGCGTTCGAGCGGGCCGGCGACGAGGAGATCACCGCGTCGGCAGCAGGGTCATGGGGCACCTACCAGCTGCGCGCGCTATGGCGAGAGGATGAGCGCGTCCTGCAGTTTATCGCCATGCCCGATATCCGCGTGCCAGATGGCAAGCGCACGGCGATGTACGAGACGCTCGGCCTGATCAATGAACAGCTCTGGATCGGCCACTTCGAGATGTGGGCGGCCGACGGCACGCTGCTGTTTCGACACGCCACGCTTCTCGATAGCGACGACGACGAGGAAGAGATCGACCTGACGCTTGGACAGGCCGAGATGCTGGTCGACGCGGCGATCGACGAGTGCGAACGCTTTTTTCCGGTGTTCCAGTTCGTCCTCTGGGCCGGCAAATCGCCGGCGGAAGCGATCGAGGCCGCTTTGCTCGATACGGTGGGCGAGGCGTAGCCCGTGGGCGCCCTGTGGCTGCTCGGGGCGGGTAAGCTTGGGGGCGCCTTGCTTGCCCGCTGGCGGCTGGCCGGCTTCGATCCGGTGGAGGTCGATACCCGTCGCGATGTTCCCGTTGACGGAGCACCAGCGACGCTCGTCCTGGGCGTCAAGCCGCAGGTCTGGCGCGAGGCCGTCGCGCCGCTGGCAGATCGGTTGACGGGGGTGCGCGTCGTGTCGTTGATGGCCGGCGTCCGAACCGCGACTCTCGCTGCGGCTCTGCCGGGTGCAACGGTGATTCGCTCGATGCCAAATACGCCGGTGGCGGTCGGTGCCGGCATGACCGGATTGTTCGGGACGGGGCTGACACAAGCCGATCGCGCGGCAGCGGAAGCGCTGTTTGCCCCGACAGGCGCGACCGTCTGGGTTGACGATGAGGCTTCCTTCGATGCGCTGGGGGCGGTCTCCGGGTCAGGGCCGGCCTTCATTTTCGCTTTTGTCGAGGCGCTTGCCGCTGCCGGTCAAGCGGAGGGGCTGGATGAGGCGCTTGCCGCACGACTGGCGGCGGCGACACTCGTCGGGTCGGGGGCCCTCCTTGGCCCGCCTGGGGGGCAACGGTTCGCTGATCCAGCGACGCTGCGCGCGGCAGTCACGAGCCCCAAGGGGACGACTGCCGCCGGGCTTGCCAAGCTGATGCCTTCGCTTGGTCCTGCGCTGCGCGCCACGGTCGCGGCATCCATCGCGAGGTCGCAGGAACTGGCGCGAGAAGTGTAGTTTGCCACGCGCTTTCTTGCAGAGCGATGGAGCGATCCCGTGATTGACGCTACGCTG
>JAFARM010000085.1 GCA_019245455.1 Sphingomonadaceae bacterium
GCCGGAAATTGATAAAGTTGCCCAATGCTGCGTTGGATAGGTTGCAGAACGCGACATTTGCTTTGACCAACGTCAGATCTCCCGTCGTAATTGCCGAGTTCTAGCGACTGCCCTCTAATCCAACCTCAGCCCTCCCCCCGCCCCCACCCCCCTGCTATACCTCCGCGCGTGACCATCCTCCGCCGCCTCCGCCTCGCCGCCCTCATCCTCGGCGTCCTCGTCCTCATCGCCGCCGCCGGCGGCTATGCGCTCTACGCCTGGGCATCCGACGGCCTCCCCGATGCGTCGAAGCTCGCCGACTATGCAGCACCCCTGCCCTCGACGGTCCGCGCCAACGACGGGACGGTGCTGACCAGCTTCAGCCGGGAGCGGCGGCTGTACCTCAGCTACGACGAGCTGCCGCCGCGGCTGGTGCAGGCGTATATCTCGGCCGAGGACAAGGACTTCTTCCACCACGGCGGCATCGACCTCGCCGGCATCGTCCGCGCCGCCTGGACCAACCTGTGGTCGTCCGGTCGGCCCAAGGGCGCGTCGACGATCACGCAGCAGGTGGCGAAGAACCTGCTGCTGAACGGCGAGGTCAGCTACGTCCGCAAGCTGAAGGAGGCGATCCTCGCGCGGCGGATCGAGGCGGCGTTCACCAAGCAGCAGATCCTGGAGCTGTACCTCAACCAGATCTTCCTCGGGCGGAACAGCTACGGCGTCGAGGCGGCGGCGCAGTCGTATTTCGGCAAGTCGGTCGCCGACCTCGACCTGGCGCAGGACGCCTACCTCGCGATCCTGCCCAAGGCACCGTCGACCTATTCGCCGGTCAGCCACCTCGACCGCGCCCTGGCGCGGCGTGACTATGTGCTGAAGCAGATGGCGGCGAACGGCTATATCTCGGCGAGCGAGGCGGCCGCCGCCGCGGCCGAGCCGCTGGTTGCGGTCGCCAACCGCGCGCCGCCGCCGCGGACGGTCGGCGATTATTTCCTGGAGGATGTGCGCCGCGACCTGATCGCGCGCTTCGGCGAGACGCCGGCCGCGGGGCGCAACAGCGTCTATGGCGGCGGGCTGTGGGTGCGGACCTCGCTCGACCCCGCCGTGCAGGCGGCGGCCGAGAAGGCGCTGCGGGACGGGCTGGTGCGCTACGACCATGCGAAGGGCTGGCACGGGGCACCGGCGCACATCGACATCGGCGGCTCTGCCGGCTCCGCCGGCGGGGGCGAAGGCTGGCCGGCGCTGCTGGTCGCGGTCCACCTCGGCACGGGCTATGCCGACTGGTATCCGGCCGTCGTGCTGGGGCGGGAGGGCGAGGACTTCCGCATCGGCTTCACCGACGGCTCGACCGGCACGCTGCTGGCGTCCTCGGCGCAGAGCACGCTGAACGACGTGCCAGCCGCGCGGCTCTTGAAGGCCGGGGACGTCGTGCCCGTGGCGAAGTCGGGGCGGGGCTATGCGCTGCGGCAGATCCCGGCGATCAGCGGCGGGTTCGTCGCGGAGGACCCGCATTCGGGGCGCGTGCTGGCGATGGTCGGCGGCTTCGACGCGCGGGCGTCCTCGTTCAACCGCGCGACGCAGGCGCTGCGCCAGCCGGGGTCGACGTTCAAGCCTATCGTCTATGCGACCGCGCTCGACAACGGCTTCACGCCGGCCTCGATCGTCGTCGACGCGCCCTATTGCGTGTTCCAGACGAGGAGCCTGGGGACGAAGTGCTTCCGCAACTTCGGCGGCGGCTATGCCGGCGCGCAGACGCTGCGCTGGGGCTTGGAGCAGTCGCGCAACCTGATGACGGTCCGCATCGCCTACGCGACCGGCATGGACAAGATCGTGGCGCAGGCCCGCGCGCTGGGGATCAGCGGCGACGCGACCTATCCCGCCGTGCTGGCGATCGCCCTCGGCGCCGGCGACACCACGGTCGAGCGGATGGTCAACGCCTACGCCCAGCTGTTCGACCAGGGGCGGAAGAAGGTCCCGACGCTGATCGACTATGTCCAGGACCGGAACGGCAAGGTCATCTGGCGCGCCGACACCCGTGAGTGCACCGGCTGCAATACCCCCGACTATGCCGGCGAGCCGATGCCGCGCCCCGGCGGGGTGGCCAAGCAGGCGATCGACGCGCGCACCGCGAGCCAGATCGTCCACCTGATGGAGGGCGTCGTCACCCGCGGCACGGCGGTCAAGCTGCGCGACTTCGACCGGCCGCTCGCCGGCAAGACGGGGACGACGAGCGGGCCCACCAACGTCTGGTTCGTCGGCGGCACGCCCGACCTCGTCGCCGGGCTGTACCTCGGCTACGACCACCCGCGGCCGCTCGGCGGCTATGCGCAGGGCTCGACCATCGCCGTGCCGGTGTACCACGCGTTCGGCGAGACGGCGCTGAAGGACCTGCCCAAGGTGCCGTTCCGCCTCGCGCCCGGCGTCGAGATGGTCAAGATCGACCGCCGCTCCGGCCACCGCGTGTTCGGCGGCGTCGCCCAGGACAACGAGATCAAGGCCGGCGTCATCTGGGAGGCGTTCAAGCCCGAGACGACGCCGCGCCGTTCGGGCCGGGTCGCCGACCCGATCGCCGAACGCGGCCGCAGCATCGTCCGCTCCGACAGCGATTTCCTGACGCGGTCCGGAGGTATATACTGACGGCCGCACGACGGAGTCGGAGGTCGCGGTGATCAGACTGGTCGTGGCGGTTCTGGCAGGAGGATGGGCGATGGCGGCGGCAGCAGCGCAGGTGAGCGTGACCTACGCCAACGACGCCGCGCGCGCCGCCGCGCAGGACCCGCGCATCGCCGCCGCGATCGAGGCGGGCCGGCGCGCCGGCGAGGCGACGATCAGCGCGGTGCAGTAGGGCGCGCCTTGCCCGACGGCCAGCCACCGCCTAAGTGACGATCATGGCGGACGAGATCACGCTCGACTTCATCGGACGGACGCTGCTCG
>JAFARM010000131.1 GCA_019245455.1 Sphingomonadaceae bacterium
CCAGACCGACTGCGTCAATCTGGCCACCGGCGTCGAGACGATCAACGGCCAACCCGTCACGACCACCGCCGCCGCGCCGGCCGGCGGCGCAGCCAGCGCCAATGATCGCGGCGTCGCCAAGGCCGACGGACTGCTGTCCGCCGCCGATAACCAGGCGCAGGGCGGCTCGGCGGGCACGGCGACGATAGGCACCGACGCGAACCCGCCGCTGCCCGCGCCGACGCTGGCGAACGGCCTGCCTGGTGCCACCAATTTCGTGCCCAACAATGTCGATCCCGATCGGATCGCGCAGCGTAACGCACGCTATTTCGACGTTACCTTGGCCGCGGCGGGCACGACCACGCTCGATACGACGGTCGCGATCGACAATCTGACGATCGCCAGCAACGCCGCGCGCCTGAACGTCACCAGCGCCGGGTCGCTCACCAGCAATCTAGGCATCACGCACACCGTCGGCACCGTCCAGAATGACGGCGTGATCTCGACCGGCGGCGACTATCTGCTGGTGGCGGGCAACCTCACCGGCGGCGGTCGCATCAATGCGGGCTATTTCACCAGCATCCTCGGCACGATCGCGCCGGGCACGCTGGGGACGACGGGGACGCTCACCTTCGGCGGCAACGTCATCCTGGCCTCGGGCAACACGCTGCTCGTCGATCTCGGCCCGAGCCTTACGTCGGACCAGATCGCGGTGGTCGCCACGCAGTTCCGCGACGCGGCCCGGACGATGCCGATCGACGGCCAGGCCAATATCGGCGGGCGCGTGCTGTTCGGTCCCGTCGCGGGCACGACGGTGCGCTACAACGACCTCTACACGATCGTGACGGCGCAGGGCGGCGTGACGGGCACCTTCGCCGCGCCGGGCGCGATCAGCGCGATCCTGACGCCGCGGTTCGTCTACACCACCAACGCGGTGCAGGTGGCGATCGACGCCGGTCTCTACGCCAATGTCGTCGCCAACACGCCGGTGCAGCAAGCCTATGCGGCGCTGCTCGACCGCTCGCGCGGGCAATATGCGGGGCTGAGCGGCCTCTATGGCCCGCTCGATCTCCAGAACGCGGCGACGATCCAGGGCACGCTCGAGGGGCTGGCGCCGCGCGCCGAGACGCTCAAGGGCGCGATCGGCGTCGCCGAGCTCGACAATATGGCGCGCTTCTATCGCGACCGGCTGAGCGCGCTCGGCCGCGGCGATCTGGGCGGCACGATCGCGGTGATCGGCAATCCGGCGCAGACGCTGGCGGCGGTCGCCTCGCCGCAACAGGCGGCGATCGGCGGCACCGTGTCGACCAATGACGAAGCGGTGGTGAGCCCGGCCAGGCTGCCGAGCAACGTCAGCGCGTTCGTCGCCGGCGGCTATATCGACGGGCATAGCCGGCCGATGCCGACCGCGATTCCGCTCGGCGGCAATGACCGGTTCAGCGGCTATTTCCTGGCCGGCGGCATCGAGGCGCAAGTGGCCGAGAAGGGCTTTATCGGCTTCTCGATCGCATATTCGAACCTCGACGGGACGACCAATGTCGCCGGGCAGACGGTCAAGGGCGAGCTGGGGCTGGGCACGCTCTACGGCAAATATGTCCGGCCGAGCGGGTTGGCCATCGACGGGCAGGCGAGCGCCGGCCAGTTCCAGGTCCGCACCCGGCGCGGCGCGGCGCTGCCGGGATCGGCCTCGGTCCTGACCGGGCTCGACCGGCCGCTGGCGCTGAGCGGCGAGCTCGGCCTGGCGCAGGAGGTCGAGCGCGGTACGGTCACCTTCGGCCCGCGCATCGCGATCCGCGGCACGCTGCTCGACTTCAGCCCGACCGTCGAGACCGGCGGCCCGGCGGCGCTGCGCATCGAGCGCCGCGAATATAACAGCGTCCAGGGCCGCGCCGGCCTGTTCCTGGCGGGGCAGGGGCGGTTCGCGCCCTTCGCGTCGGGTTATTATGTCCACGAGTTCGAGAAGCCGGCGAACAGCTTCAACGCCACCTTCGCGGGCGGGCCGGGCGTGGCACCGGTCGCGTTCGCGCTCGCCGGCACGACGAAGAACTGGGGCGAGGTGAGCGGCGGGCTCAAGCTCAGCGGGCCGCGCGTCAGCCTGTCGGTCGGCGCGGACACGACGATCGGCCGCGATCAGGTCGAGAACCAGAGCTATCGCGGGACGGTCACCGTCAAGTTCTGATCGGGGACGGCGCGGCGCGGGATACGCCGCGCCGCGCCGCCACCGGCGGAGCTATTTAGCGGCGGGATCGGTCAGCGGATCGTTCAGCTCGGGCGCGGGCGCGCGCGGCTTCTCGGCCGGCTTGGCCGTGCTCGGCGCGGGCGCCGCGGGATCGGCGAGCGGGTCCTGCAGCTCGCTCGCGCGGCTCGGCGGCGCGGCGGGGGTCGCCGGCTGGCCCGGCGCGGCGGGATCGGCGAGCGGCTGGCTGAACTCGTCGCCGTTGGCCGGCTTGGCCCCGCGATGCCGCCGCGATCCGTGCAGCGCCGCGATCTCGCCCGCCCGGTCCTGCAGATAGGACGACCGCAGCGCCGCATAGGGATCT
>JAFARM010000184.1 GCA_019245455.1 Sphingomonadaceae bacterium
GTCGAGCGCGCCGTCGATCAGGTCGAGCACCCGCCGCAGCCGCTGCGCCGGCAGATGGATGCGGTCGGCCTCGCGCCGCCCGGCCGGGTCGGCGCGGACGATGAAGGCGACGATCGCCAAAAGCAGCCCGTCGATGACGAGATCGGCGGCGAGGCCCGGACCCCGTACCTCCTGCTCGAGGCTGAGAAGAAGGTTGGCGAGCCGATCGTTCCGATGCGATTCGATCCGCCCGACCGCGCGCGGCTCGTCTTCGGCGAAGACGCGATCGACATAGCCAGCAGGCAGGCTGACCAGCAGCGCCCCGTGCGACGCGGGATGTTCGACGTCGATTGGCGTCGCCGCGGGGACGAAGCCGACATAGCCGCGGTGCAGCGACGCATCGAGCGGCGCGCCGCCGACGCGGCCGCGGACGCGGCCCACCCCCGACAGGTTGAGCACGAACATATCCATCCGGCGGGACGGCGAAAAGGCGCTGACCGGCGTGTGCCGCGCGAGACCATGATGGCGGACGATGGCGACCCCGGCCGGCGGGTAGAAAGTGGCGACGGCACTCGGCATCGCCGAGAAGCGGATCGCGTCGTAGTCCTCTGCTCCAGTCCTTGCATAAAACCCGGACGGTTCCCCGTCCTCAGCGTCGTTGACCACATATCCTCCTGCGGTGCGGTTAATCCGGCACCGTCGAAGGCCGCGTTCGCGCCATGATGGCCGCAGAGACAAAGATGCAGGAATGTGACAGCAGGAATCGAATAAAAGTAGCGCGAAGATGAAAGAACAAGCCGACTGAAACCGACCCGCGGATTCGGTTACGCCAACAAATCCCTTTCTCGCTACGTGGCGGGCAATAATCGACAAAGCCGCCGTGATCGCGAAAGCCACTGGCCGCGGTTGGCGCTCCAACCCGATCGTCGCCCGGAGGGGTCGACGAGCCGTTGATGCTGCAGGGGATCAGTGAGATGCGCCAGACCACCCGTTTCGCTTTGACTGTCGCCGGAACCGCGGCGATCGCCGTCGCCGCCGCGCTTCCCGTCCACGCCGAAGTCGTCGTCCGCGGCGAGGAAGGCCGGCCGCTGTCGGAAATCCGCAAGGCCCCGGCGTCGATCTATCCCGACCTCCACACGATCACGGCGCAGCCCTCGCCGTCCGAGGTCAAGCCCGAGTTCCTGGGTCCGGTCGTGATGATGAAGTCGGCCCATATCGACCTGGAAAAGGGCACCGCGACGCTGCCGCTGCGCAAGGGGCGGCTGAAGGACGGGCGGCCGATCTGGTTCATCATCACCGACACCACCGACGAGAACCTGTCGAACCTGCACGGCGTCAACTATGCGCCCAAGCTCGCCTATGGCCTGACCGGCACGGCGGCGCGCCACGCGACGATCGAGAAGGACGGCACCTTCATCTTCAACACCGGCAGCGTCGACTTCAAGCCGGTGCTGTCGGTCGTTCCCGGGCCGGCCAACGCGCCCTTCCCGCCCAAGAGCTTCCAGCCGGGCAGCGTCGGCGACGCGACCTACACGCCGCTCGTCTACGTCGATAACTCGGCGAAGTCGGTGCTGCTCAACGCCCCCGTCGTGTCGATGGCGAGCGAGGAAGAGCTGAACACGATGTGCAACGGCAATGCCGACCACAGCAAGGTTCACGACAAGGTCGTCGCCATCTGCCCGCGCGACGAGACGGTGACGCTCAGCCTGACGCTCGGCTTCACCTTCGACAAGCCGATCCAGTATCTGTCGACCGAGGCCAACGATCCGCTCGTCGCCAGCCTGGAGAACGCGACCTACGCGCCGGCGCTGAAGAGCCTGCCGTTCGCGCTCGAGGACGCCTCGCCGGGCGAGTCGGCGGAACGCATCGTCGTCGTCGTCAACGGCCCGACCGGGCTCGACAACCCGCAGCGCCAGGGCCTCGTCAGCGCCCTGACCGACGGCCGCGGGCCGTTGAACGTGCTCGGCGGCATCCCGACGATCAACCTCGACTACTCGCCGATGTGGCGGCTGTTCCCCGCGGTGTGGACCGACGAGGCGATCGCCAAGGGCTACCGCTACCGCATGACGAGCGCGCTGCAGGCGGCCGAAATGGCGACGCGCGGGCTGATCAAGAGCCTCGACGGCGGCGAGTTCCGCGCTGTCGGCTTCGTCGTCAACTGCCCGATCGTCTACCGCATCAACTGACCGCGGATCGACGGACGCACGGCTGGCGGCGCTCCGATGCCGGAGCGCCGCCCGCTTGCGTCTGTCCGTCGAGCCGGCGCGGCGAAGCGCCTTCCCTCCCGCCGCCCCGTCGCCTAGAGGCACGGCCATGTCGCTTCTCGCCACCGGCCACATCGACCGCGGCGTCCACGCGCTGCCGCTGCGCGTCTATTTCGAGGACACCGACCTGACCGGCGTCGTCTATCACGCCGGTTACATCCGCTTCATGGAGCGCGCGCGGACCGAGATGCTGCGGGTGCTGGGGCTGGAGGCGCAGGCGCTGCTCGACGCACGCGAGGGGTTCTTCGCCGTCTATGACCTTGCCGTCACCTACCTCGCCCCCGCGCGGCTCGACGACGTGCTGACGGTCAGGACGCGGATCGTCCAGGTCCGCGCCGCCGCCACCGTCATCGCCCAGGACATCTGGCGCGGCGGGGCGCAGCTGACGCGCGGCCGCGTCACCGCCGCCTGGCTCGGCATGGACGGCCGGCCGCAACGGCAACCGCGCGCCTGGGCCGACCGTTTCACCGCGCTGTTGAGTGAGTACCCCGCCTGATGCCCGTGATCGCCAAGACCGCCGTCGATATGTCGCCGCTGGCGCTATTCCTGCAGGCCGACATCGTCGTGAAACTGGTCATGCTCGGCCTGCTGGCGGCGTCGGTCGCGTCGTGGGCGATCATCCTTGAGCGCGGGCGGCGGCTGAGCGCGATCAACGGCCAGGCGGCGGCGTTCGAGGCCTGGTTCTGGAAGGCCGACAGCCTCGACGCGCTCTACGACCCGGCGAACAAGGCGAGCCACCCGTCGGCGCGCCTGTTCGTCGCGGGGATGAACGAGTGGCGGCGCAGCCTGACGCGCCAGGGGCCCGGCGGCGCGATCGACCGCGAGGGCGTGCGCGCGCGGCTGACCTCGCTGATGGGCGTGACCATCGCGCGCGAGATCGACGACCTCGGCGACCGGCTGAACCTGCTGGCGACGATCGGCTCGGTCGCACCCTTCGTTGGGCTGTTCGGCACCGTGTGGGGGATCATGCGCGCCTTCGGCAGCATCGCGGCGTCGCAGAACACGTCGCTCGGCGTC
>JAFARM010000231.1 GCA_019245455.1 Sphingomonadaceae bacterium
CGTCCCGAGTTTTGCCGGGTTCAAGCGGCGGACGGCGCGGCTCCCCGCCTCATGGCCCACCGCCTCGGCCGGGCCGAGGTCGGCGGCGTGGCGAACGCTGTGATAGGCATAGTCGCGCTCCATCGCAGTACCCTCGCCGGCGATGACGCTGGCCGACACGCCGTAGCTCGTCGCGCGGTAGCCGCCGGCGAAGCCGCCGCTCGTCGCCAGCGCGATCGTGCCGCGGCTGGCGCTCGCCCCGCCGCCCTCGGAATTGGTCACGCCGGGGACGGCGCGGGCGGCATCCTCTGCGGCCAGGGCGAGGTCGCGCAGCGTGTCGGCGGCCGGGTCGCCGCCGTCGTCGAGATCGAGATCGGGCGGAGCGTCGCGCAGCAGCAGGTCGGCCGGCGCCAGGCCGGCATAGTCGTCTTCCGGGGCCTCGCGTGCCATCGCCACGGCGCGTTCGACGACCGCCGTCAGCGCCGCCGGCGACAGGTCGGACGACGACACGCTCGCCGACCGCCGGCCGACGAAGACGCGCAGGCCGACCTCCTCGCCCTCCGAGCGGCCGATGTCCTCGAGCGCACCCAGCCGGACGCTGACCGACGTCGCGGCGTCGCCGACATAGATGGCATCGGCCGCATCGGCCCCGGCGGCGCGTGCCGCGGCCAGGGCATCGGTCAGGCGCGACAGCGCGGCATCGACGGTCAGCATGGCGGCGGACTTAGGCAGCAGGCGTCCACGGCGCAACCGTTACGGGATCGGCGCGTTCTGCCGGCACGTTAACCATAGGGAGCGCCACCATGTCGCTGGGAACCATCCTGCTGATCGTCCTCATCCTGCTCATCATCGGCGCGCTGCCGACGTGGGGCTATTCGAGCGGCTGGGGCTACGGCCCGTCGGGCGGGCTCGGCGTCATCGTTGTGATCGTCGTCATCCTGGTGCTGATGGGACGGATCTAGCCCCCGCCATGGCGCGACGGAACAGGACGAGCGTCCCGGTCGCCAGAACCGCCGCCAGAACGAACGCCGCGCCGGGCACCCGTACCGGCGCGGCGGCAGCGGAGAAGGTGGCGAACGCCTGCGTCATCACCGGCGGGCCGACGATCGCCGCCAGGCTGACCAGGCTCGACACCGCGCCCTGCAGCTCGCCCTGTTCGTCGCGGCCGACCTCGGCCGACATCAGCGATTGCAGCGACGGATAGACGATCCCGCCCAGCGTGCCGGCGGCGATGCCGACGTACATCATCCAGCCTTCGTCCGCCGCCGCATAGACCAGGTACGCCGCGACCGCGCTCGCCACGCCCCAGCCGACCAGCCGCCGCTCGCCGAAGCGCGGCACCAGCACGCGCGTCAGCCCGGCCTGCGCGACGATCGCCGACACGCCGACCGCCGCCAGCGACCAGCCGACCGCGCGGATGCTCCAGCCGAAGCGGGCGATGGTGTAATAGTTCCACGTCGCCTGCAGCGACATCTGCGCGAAACTCCACAGGAAGGTCGCCGTCGCCAGCGTCAGCACCGCCGGGCGCAGGTGGCGCAGGCGGACGAGCGAGCCCCAGACGTTCGCCCGCCGCCAGTCGAACGGCCGCCGCGCGTCCGCCGCGAGGCTTTCGGGCACGGCGAAGAAGCCGTAGGCGACGTTGACCAGCGCCAGCCCGGCCGCGACGAAGAATGGCGCGCGCGTGCCGTACCCCGCCAGCAGCCCGCCGAGCGCCGGGCCGACGATGAAGCCGATGCCGAAGGCGAAGCCCAAGAGGCCGAAGTCCTGCGTCCGCCGCTCGGGCGGGGTGATGTCGGCGATATAGG
This sequence comes from Sphingomonadaceae bacterium, assembly GCA_019245455.1. Lineage (GTDB taxonomy): Bacteria > Pseudomonadota > Alphaproteobacteria > Sphingomonadales > Sphingomonadaceae > Polymorphobacter_B. The sequence goes on from JAFARM010000231.1 coordinate 1,785, forward strand.
CATAGGCGCTGTTGAACGACGCGCCCGCCATGCCGGCGATGATCCGCCCGGCGAACAGCCAGGCCAGCGTCGGCGCGAAGCCCATCAGCAGGTAATCGAGCCCGAACGCCGCCAGGCTGGCGAGCAGGATCGGCCGCCGGCCGAACCGGTCCGACAGGCCGCCGAGGATCGGCCCGGACACGAACTGCATCCCCGAATAGGCGAACATCAGATAGCCGCCGAGTCGCGCCGCCTGCCCGATGTCGACGTGCGCCAGCACCATGATCAGCTTGGGCAGCACCGGGATGACGATGCCGAACCCGATCACGTCGATCAGCACCGTCAGGAAGATGAAGGCAAGCGCGCGGCGGTGGGACGGGGTGGGCATCATCGCCGCTGTAGCCGATCCACCGTCAATCGCCAGAGTCGTCCCGCAATCCGTTCATCGATGCTTCAGACGAGCGGTTAGTCGACGAAAACCACCGCTTCGTCCTAGGTGAACGGATTTGCGAACGTAGAACCGTGTTGTGCCCTTCGCGACTCCCAAACGCTGCTGTAAAACTCATAACATATCAGTCGTATCGATGATTTCGGCAGTGGTCTTTGCGCAGGCGGGGGTATTCGTCATGGCATGGGTTGTAACCGTTCGTTCATGCTTCGCGATGATTGCCGCATCGGCGCTCGTTGCTGGCAACGCCGCCGCCGCTTGTTGGTATCCAGACGAAGTCGTCGCCGATCAGGTCAAGGATTTTCAGTATATGCTGATGGTTGGCGCGCTTCAATGCCGTAATGTCGATCCTGCCGGTGGTGAATCCTACAACACGTTCGTCGCGCGTCAGCGGGCAATGCTTGATGCCAAGGCTTATGTTCTGAAGAGTCACTTTCTTCGGGAGAACGGCGTCGCTCAAGGCCGGGCCGCGTACGACGAATATAATACGGCGATGTCGAACCGGCACGCCGGGCGAACCGGCGATCCGTCGTTCTGCGGGACGATCGCCAGCTACACGCGCATGGCGGCGACATCGTCCGATCATGATCTCGTCGTCCTCGCCGAGGCGGTGATCGAGCCGCCGGCGAGCAGCTGCACGGCCGGCTATGCCGCCCGCGCGCCGCTGCCCGCGCGCCGCGTCGAACCGGTTCCCGCCGTTGCCGTCGCGACCGAGGGCGACGACGACTTCTACCACGGCGTCGCGGTGCCAGCGCCGTATGCCGCGCTGCCGCCCGTCATGCCGGCCGTCGCCTATGCGCCGGCGACGCTGGCCGAGCGTGCGCCGGTGCCGGCCGCGCCCGTCGTCGCCGCGCCGCCTCCTGCCGAACCGATGCCGGCCGAACCGATGCCGGCCGTCGCGTATGCGCCGCCCGTGCCGGTCGCCCCGCCGCCGGCGCTCGTTCCGGTCGCGGCCCCGCCGGCAGGGGCTCTGCCGGTGCCCGTCGCGTCGCCGCCGGCTCCGTCGGCGGTGCCCTCTGAACCGCCGGCTCCGCTCCCTGCAGCGCCCGCCGCCGCGCCGGTCCGCGTTGCCGCCATCCCGACGACGGTGATCGCACCCGCGCCCGTGATCCCGCCGCAGGAGGCGAAGCCCGCGCCGTCGCCGGCCGATGCGCTGCAGGCGGCGATCGCGGCGCTGCAGGCCGCGACCGAGGCGCTGAAGGCAAGCCAGCAGACGCACCCGACGAACTGAGTCCGCAGCGCGGCGGGCGCGCCGGCGCGGTCGCGTCAGGCCGTCCGCTGCGCCCGGTCGGCGGCGTTCGTCGCCGCGATCGCCGCTCGCGCGGCCGCCCAGTCGTCGCCGTCGAGCGCCGTCAGCCGCGCGAAGTTGCCGCCCGACACCAGCCACTGCCCGCCGTCGATCGGAATGACCGCGCCGTTGATATAGTCGCAGCCGCCGCTCATCAGGAATACGGCGAGGTTGTCGAGCTCGCTCAGCGCGCCCCACCGGCCGAGCGGGATCGATCCCGCCGACTCGCCGACCTTCGCCGCGAGCGGGGCGGGCATCAGCCGGTCGCTCATCCCCTTCGACGGGAAGGGACCGGGCGCGATGGCGTTGGCGCGGATGCCGTGGCGGCCCCATTCGATCGCCAGGCTGTGCGTCATCGCCGCGACCCCGGCCTTCGACGTCGCCGAGGGCACGGTGAACGGCCCGCCGTTCCACACCCAGGTGGCGACGATCGACAGGATCGAGCCCTTGTGTCCGCCCTCGATCCAGCGCCGGCCCGCGGCGACGGTGACGTTGAACGTGCCCGCGGCGACGATGCCGGCGATGGCGTCGAAGGCGCGCGGCGACAGCGTTTCGGTCGGCGCGACGAAGTTGCCGGCGGCGTTGTTGACGAGGCCGGTCAGCGGGCCGCCCGCGAAGACCTGCGTCATCGCCTCGTCGATCGCGCCGCCGCTGCGGATATCGACCGCCATCGGCGTGCAGACGCCGCCGGTCGCCTCGCGCAGTTCCGCCGCCGTCTCGTCGAGGACGCCGCCGCGCCGGCCCCAGATGACCGTCTCCGCGCCGAGCGCCATGAAGGCGCGCGTCATCGACTTGCCGAGCCCGGTGCCGCCGCCGGTGACCAGGATCTTCTGCCCGGCGAGCAGGTTTTCCGCGAACATGACGCTCTCCCCTTGGATGCCGCAGCCATGCTAGGCAGCGCCATGTCCGGCGACCAGCCCCCGGTGCCCGATGCCGCGCCCGCTGCGGTGCCAGGGGCGGTCCCAGAAGCGGTGCCAGAAGCGGTGGTCCTCGACGCGCGCGGCTGGCGCTGTCCGTGGCCGGTGGTGCGCCTCGCGCGGGCGCTCAGGGACGGGGCAGGGGCCGTCGACCTCCTCGCCGACGATCCTGCGGCCGAGGGCGAGGTCGCCGCCTTCGCCGCTGCGCGCGGGCTGACCCTCGCCGCCATCCCCGGCGGCTGGCGCGTCATGGCGATCGAGCCTCCGCCGGCGTGAAGATCGCGACGTACAACGTCAACGGCGTCAACGGCCGGCTGCCGACCCTCCTCGCCTGGCTCGCCGAAGCGCGGCCCGACGCCGTCTGCCTGCAGGAGCTGAAGGCCCCCGACGACCGCTTCCCCGCCGCCGCGCTAGAGAAGGCGGGCTATGGTGCCGTGTGGCACGGGCAGAGCCGGTGGAACGGCGTCGCCCTCCTCGCCCGCGGCAGGGAGCCGGTGCTGACGCGGAAAGGCTTCCCCGGCGACCCGACGCCGGAGGCGAGCCGCTATATCGAGGCGGCGGTCGGCGGCGTGCTGATCGGCTGCCTTTACGCCCCCAACGGCAACCCGTGGCCGGGGCCGCGCTTCGACGCCAAGCTGGCGTGGCTAGCGGCGTTCGGGGCCTATGCCGCGGGTCTGCTGGCGCATGGGGTGCCGGTGGTGCTCGCCGGCGACTATAACGTCGTGCCGACGCCCTTCGACCTCTACCGGCCCGGTGCGATCGCCGACAACGCGCTCGTCCAGCCGGAGGCGCGCGCCGCCTACGCCGCGCTCGTCGCGCGGGGGTGGAACGACGCGCTGCGCCACCTCTACCCCGACAAGCCGATGTTCACCTTCTGGGACTATTTTCGTGACGCCTTTGCCCGTGACCGGGGGATGCGCATCGACCACCTGCTGCTTAGCCCGGCTGTGGCCGCAAGGCTGGCGGGCGGCGGCGTCGACCGGGAGGCACGCGGGGCGGCCGGGTCGAGCGATCACGCGCCCGCGTGGATCGTCATATAATCGTGACGCTGAGCCGCGACCGCGGCTAGGGTGCGCCGCCATGTGGCAGCTCCATCACTTCACCCTGTGCCCGTTCAGCCGCAAGATCCGCCTGATGTGCGCCGAGAAGGGCGTGACGCTCGAACTCGTCGCCGAGCGGCCGTGGGAGCGGCGCGACGGCTTCATGGAGCTGAACCCCGCCGGGCAGACGCCGGTGCTGCGCGAGGGGCCGGTGGTGCTGGCGGACTCCGGGGCGATCGCCGAGTATCTCGAGGAGACGGTCGAGCGCACCCCGCTGCTCGGCTCGGGCGCGGCCGAACGCGCGGAGACGCGGCGGGTGATCGCCTGGTTCGAGGGCAAGTTCTATGCCGAGGTTGGCGTGCCGCTGCTCGCCGAACGGATGTTCAAGCGGCTGGTCGAGCGCACCGCGCCCGACGCGCGCACGGTCCGCGCCGCGGCGCGGGCGGCCGAGGCGCACATGGACTATCTCGACTTCCTGCTCGACCGGCGGCGCTGGCTGTCGGGGCCGGTGTTCGGCCTCGCCGACATCGCCGCGGCGGCGCAACTGTCGGTCGCCGATTATCTCGGCGGCATCGACTGGGACGGGCACGAGCCGGCGCGGCAGTGGTATTCGGCGCTGAAGAGCCGCCCGACCTTCCGCCCGCTGCTCGCCGAGCGCATGGAGGGCCTCCCCCCGCCGGCGCACTATGACAAATTGGATTTCTGAAGCTCCTCCCCGGAACGGGGAGGTGGCACCGCGAAGCGGTGACGGAGGGGGCGCTCGCCGCGCGACGTGCCGCCCGCGCGGGGCGAGCGGCCCCTCCACCACGCCGCTGAAGAAGCGGCGCGGTCCCCCTCCCCGTTCCGGGGAGGATCTAGCCGTCCGCCTCCGTTCCGCCGCGCGCGACCACGGCTTCGCCGCCGTCGGCATTGCGCCGGCCGCCGCCGCGCCGCGCGCCGGCGAACGGCTGCGCGCCTGGCTCGACGCCGGGATGCACGGTGAGATGCTGTGGATGGCCGACACCGCCGACCGCCGTGCCTCACCCGCGGCATTGTGGCCGGAGGTTCGGAGCGTCGTCATGCTCGGCGTCGACTATACGCCCGCGCTCGATCCCGCTCGGCTGGCGGCGCGGCCCAACCGCGGCGCGATCAGCGTCTATGCGCTGGGCGGCGACTATCACGACATCGTCAAGCGGCGGCTGAAGGCGCTCGGGCGCTGGCTCGCCGCGGCGGCCCCGGCACCGCTCAAGGTCTTCGTCGACACCGCGCCGGTGATGGAGAAGCCGCTCGCCGAAGCCGCCGGGCTCGGCTGGCAGGGCAAGCACACCAACCTCGTCAGCCGGACGCACGGCAGCTGGCTGTTCCTCGGCGCGATCTACACGACGCTCGATCTGGTGCCGGTGGTACCCGAGCGCGGTCCGGTCCCCCCGGTACCGGCGCTGCCCCCGCCGTCGCACGGGCCGACCCCGAACCGCTGCGGTTCGTGCGATGCCTGCCAGCGCGCGTGCCCGACGAACGCCTTCCCTGAACCATACCGGCTCGATGCGCGACGTTGCATCTCCTATTTGACGATCGAGCACAAGGGGCCGATCCCGGCCGAGTTCCGCCGCGCGATCGGCAACCGCATCTACGGCTGCGACGACTGCCTGAGCGTCTGCCCGTGGAACAAGTTCGCTCAAGCGGCGCACGACCTGAGCTTCGCCCCGCGCGCCGAGCTTGCCGCGCCGCGCCTCGCCGACCTGCTCGCGCTCGACGACGTCACCTTCCGTCAGGTCTTCGCCGGCTCGCCGATCAAGCGCATCGGCCGCGACCGGCTGGTGCGGAACGCCGCCATCGCCGCCGGCAACAGCGGCGACCCGGCGCTCACGGCAGCGCTCGCGCCCCTGCTCGACGACCCCTCGCCGGTCGTCCGCGACGCCGCCGCGTGGGCGTGCGCCGAGCTCGCCGGGCCCGCCCTCAGCGCGGGTTGAGCGTCTCGTCGAGCCACTTGTCGTCGAGCCGCGGCGCGTCGCCCGCCGGCCGCCCCCCGCGCGGCGCGTTGAGATCGACCTCGCCGCTGCGGTCGGGCTGCACGCCGGGCGCGGCTGGGTCGGGGGCGAGGCCGTAGACCTGGTCGTCGGGCTCGAGCCCCAGGTCGGGCGAAGCGACCTCGGTCGTCAGCGGCGCGGGCGGGGTGCCGCCGACCGCGCGTGCCATATAGGCGGCGAACGCGCGGGCCGGCGCGCGGCCGCCCTGGAGCACCGGCACGGGCTTCGAATCGTCGCGCCCCATCCACACGCCCGCCGTCATGCCGCTGGTGAAGCCGACGAACCAGCCGTCCTTGTTGCTGCTCGTCGTCCCCGTCTTGCCCGCCAGCGGCCGGCCGATCTGCGCGTTCCTGCCCGTGCCGGTCTCGACCGCGGCCTTCATCAAATCGGTCATCTTCGCCGCGACATACGGCGCGACGAGGACGCGCGGGTCGGGCGGCTCGCGCGTGTAGAGGACGCGCCCCGACCCCGTCGTGATCCGGGTGATGGCATAGGGCCGCGCCTCGACGCCCTGGTTGGCGATGGCGGCATAAGCGGCGGTCAGCTCGATCAGCGTCACGTCCGACGCGCCGAGCGCCATCGCCGGGCGACGGTCGATCGGCGTCGTGATGCCGAAGCGGCGGGCGACGTCGGCCACCGTGTCGAAGCCGACGCGCTGCGCCAGCCGGACGGCGACGGTGTTGACCGACCGGGCGAACGCCTCGCGCACCGTCATCGGCCCGGCGAACCCCGGCGTGAAGTTCTTCGGGCTCCAGCCGTCGATGGTGATCGGCGCGTCGACGACCTGGTCGTCGGGGTTCACCCCGTCCTCGATGGCGGCGACATAGTCGAACAGCTTCCAGCTCGACCCCGGCTGACGGCGGGCGGCGACGGCGCGGTTGTAGTTGCTCGTCACATAGTCGCGCCCGCCGACCATCGCCTTGACCGCGCCGTCGTGGGCCAGCGCGACCAGCGCGCCCTGCGTGCCGGCTGGAGCCTCGGCGGCGATCGCGGCCTCGGCGGCGCGCTGGCCGGCGGGGTCGAGCGTCGTCTGCACCGACAGCGGCTCGACCGTCTCGTCGGTCAGGTCCTCGACCTGCGCCAGGACGTAATCGGTGAAGTAACGCACGCCCGACTGACGCGCCTGCGGCGCGAAGCGCAGGCCGTCGAGGTTCGCCGCCGCCGCCTCGCCGCGCGTGATCGACCCCGATTCGACCATCGTCTGAATGACCGTCGCCGCCCGGTCGCGCGCGGCGATCGGGTCGGCCGACGGGGCATAGCGGCTGGGGGCCTTGACCAGCCCGGCGATGATCGCCGCCTCGGGCAGGCTGAGCGTCGCCGCCGGGTGGCCGAAGAACTTGCGGCTCGCAGCGTCGATGCCGTAGGCGCCGCCGCCGAAGTAGACGCGGTTCAGGTACAGCTCGAGGATCGCCTCCTTGGTGAAGCGCCGCTCGATGGCCAGCGCCAGCACCGCCTCGCGCACCTTGCGGCCGAAGGTGCGGTTCGACGTCAGGAAGACATTCCGCGCCAGCTGCTGGGTGATCGTCGATGCGCCCTGAGTGAAGCGGCCGGCACGACCGGCGACGGCCAGGCTGCGGGCGATGCCGATCGGGTCGACGCCGGGGTGCTGATAGAAACGCCGGTCCTCCACCGCGATCATCGCCGCGGTCATCGTGTGCGGGATGCGGGCGTAGGGCAGCCATTCGCCATAGCTCGGGCCGAGCGTCACCAGCACGCTGTTGTCGGCGCCGCGGATCTCGACCGACTGGCCGTTGGGCGACTTCCGCAGCTCGTCGAAGGTCGGCAGCGACTGCATGGCGACGACGACCGACACGCCGAGCGCGATCAGGCCGAGGAGGACAAGGGCGACGACAAGCTTGCCGGTGCCGGCGAGGAACGCGGCGAAGCCTCCGCGGGGCGGCGCACGGCGGGCGGGGCGGGGGGAGCGGTCGGCCATGCAGGTGTGTTATCCGCTTAAGGCGGTTCGCGGCGCGCCGCAAGGGCGATGATCCTTCCGGCGCGCCGAGGGGATCAGGCGAGCACGATCTGCGCCGCGCCCGCCTGCGCCACGAAGCCGACCATGCCGCCGGCTGCAACGCCGGCGGGCAGGATGGCCGCCGACAGGCCGAGCGCGGCAAGGCCCGACTGGCAGGCGACGACGCGGACGCCGAGGTCGAGCGCGGCCGCGAGCCGGGCGTCGGGTGCGGTGAGCACAGCGACGCTCGCGCCGTCGAACAGCATCGCCACGTCGCGCCCGAGCGCGGCGGCGGCGGCGGCAAGCGCGAGTGCGGTGGCAGGGTCAGCCGTCTCGCCGACGATGATGGCAAGGGGCGTCACGCGCTCGGCACCTCTTTATGCATCGTCATCCCCGCGAAAGCGGGGACCCATCTCCCGCGGCCCGGCCCAATGCGACGCGCGCCGCGCCGCTTGGCCGGCGGCAGGAGATTGGTCCCCGCATTCGCGGGGATGACAAGAAGTGGAGGAGCTACGCATCATCCACCCGAACACCCCGCGCACCCCGGGTCCTTCGTCAGCGCGACCGTCCGCATCCGCAAGCCGAGCGCATCGAACAGCAGCAGCCGCCCGGCGATATCGGCCCCGAAGCCGGTCACCTGGCGGATCACCTCCATCGCCTGCAAACTGCCCATGACGCCGGCGACGGCCCCCAGGATGCCCTCGTCGGCGCAGCTCGCCCCCTCGCGCGCCGGATCGCGGCCGACGAAGCAGCGGTAGCACGGCTTGTCCGCCTCCCAGCCGCGGAAGGTCGCCAGCTGCCCGTCGAACGGTCCGACCGCCGCCGAGACCAGCGGGATGCGCAGCGCCAGCGCGGCGTTGGCGACGGCGAGGCGCGTGGCGAAGCTGTCCGACCCGTCGGCGATCACGTCGTGCCCGGCGAGCAGCGCCGCCGCGTTACCGGCGTCGAGCCGCTCGCCCCGCGGCGTGACGGCGACATCGGGGTTGATCCGGCGGAGCGCATCGCCGGCGCTGGCGGTCTTCGCCCGGCCGACGTCCACCGTCCCGTGCAGCACCTGCCGCTGCAGGTTCGACAGCGCGACGACATCATCGTCGATCACCGTCAGCCGCCCGATGCCGGCGGCGGCGAGGTACATCAGGCACGGCGAGCCGAGGCCCCCGGCCCCGACCACCGCCACCCTCGCCGCCAGCAGCCTGGCCTGGCCGGCGCCGCCGATCTCCTTCAGCACGATGTGGCGGGCGTAGCGGTCGAGCTGGTCGTCGCGCACCGCCTCAGTGGCCCGTCGAGCCGAACCCGCCGGTGCCGCGCGCCGTGTCGGTCGCCACCGTCTCGACGGGCTGCCACCGCGCCCGCACGACGGGCGCGACGACGAGCTGCGCGATCCGCACCCCGCGCGTGATCGTCACCGGCTCGCTACCCTGGTTCGCCAGCA
>JAFARM010000361.1 GCA_019245455.1 Sphingomonadaceae bacterium
GTTCTACTTCGGCACCTTCCTGCCGCACCGGCACGGCGAGGCCTTCCCCGACCGCCACCGGGCGCGGAGCACGAACTTCGTGCCGCTGGCGTCGGTCGTCACCTGCTTCAACTTCGGCGGCTATCACCACGAGCACCACCTGCACCCGCACGTGCCGTGGTGGCGCCTGCCGGCGACGCGGGCGGCGTCGCGCGTTTGATCGGCGTCGCGGCCGGAGCTAGGGTCGAGCCATGAAGCGTGTCCTTGTCCTCGCCCCCGTCCTCGCTCTTTCCGCCTGCGCGACGCCGGCCGAGCGGATCACGGCAAAGCTGGAGGCCGCCGGCCTGCCGGGCTCGACCGCGCGCTGCATGGGCAACCGGCTGGCCGCGAAGCTCAGCTATGGCCAGCTCGAGGAGCTGAACCGCGTTGTCAAGGACGCCGGCGGCGAGAAGCTGACCGTGAACCGCCTCGCCCACCGCCTGGGCGACGCCGACCCGGCGCTGGTCGCGCGGTTGGTCGAGACGGGAGTGGTTTGCGCGATCTAGGCTTGCGCGGCGAATAAGCCGTAGCTACAGCCAATCGTGGAGATCGAATTCGATCCGGCGAAGGACGCGGCGAACATCGCCAAGCATGGCGTGTCGCTAGCGGCCTTTGCTGGTTTCGACGCGCCTCCGGCGATCGTGGAAGACAACCGCCGTGACTATGGTGAAGTGCGTTGGCGAGCCTTCGGCCGGATCGACGGGGTCGGCCATCCCCTTGTCTACACCGAAGTGGGCTCTGTCACGCGCTTGATCAGTTTTCGGCGCGCTCACGAGAAGGAGATGCGTTGTTATGAGTAAGCCGCCGCCGCCGTCGTATTTCGATGATAACCCCGAATGGACCGAAGAGGACTTCGCGCGTGCGCGTCAGCTTGCCGATCGTCCCGATATTGCGGTGATGAGGGCCAAGCTCGTCAGGCCGCGCGGCCGGCCCGAGGGATCGACCACATCGACCAAATCGCTCGTCTCGCTGCGCCTCGACAACGACATCATCGCCCGCTTCCGCGCGACCGGGCCTGGGTGGCAGTCGCGGATCAACGCCCTGCTGCGCGAGGCGAAGCTGTAGGCTGGCTGCCCTTCCCTTTTGGGCAGGGCGAAAGGCGCGCGCCGCGCTGCAGGGGGAGTGGTCGACCGCGGTCGCTGACTTCCCCACCCCCGGCCCCTCCCCTGAAGGGGAGGGGAGAACTACGCCGCCATCTCGAACTGCAGCCGCGCGAGCTTCGCGTACAGCCCGCCTTCCGCGATCAGCGCGTCGTGCTTGCCTTGGGCGACGATGCGGCCGCCGTCCATGACGACGATGCGGTCGGCGCTGCGGACCGTTGCCAGGCGGTGGGCGATGACCAAGGTCGTGCGGCCGGCCATCAGCGTTTCGAGCGCGTCCTGCACCAGCCGCTCGGACTCGGCGTCGAGGGCGCTCGTCGCTTCGTCGAGGAGCAGCAGCGGCGCGTCGCGCAGGATGGCGCGGGCGATCGCCATGCGCTGGCGCTGGCCGCCCGACAGGCGCGACCCTGCCTCGCCGAGGAAGGTGTGGATGCCGTCGGGGAGCGCGCGGAGAAAGGCGGCGGCATTGGCGGCCTCGGCGGCGGCCCAGACCTCGGCTTCGGTCGCGTCCGGGCGGCCGTAGAGGATGTTCTCGTAGGCCGTGGTCGCGAACACCACCGTCTCCTGCGGCACGACGGCGATACGGCTGCGCAGGTCGAGCGGGTCGGCGTCGGGCAAGGCCACCCCGTCGAGGCGGATCGTGCCCGCGGTCGGGTCGTAGAAGCGCTGGACGAGGGCGAACAGCGTCGATTTGCCCGCCCCCGACGGCCCGACCAGAGCCACCGTCTCGCCCGGCGCGACGTCGAGGGTGAAGTCGCGCACCGCCGGCGCGTCGGGGCGCGCGGCGTAGGTGAAGGTGACGTTGTCGAACGCCAGCGCGCCGTGCGCCGGCTTCGGCAGAGCGACGGGGCTGGCGGGTGCCCGGATGTCGGGCCGGGCGGCGAGCAGCTCCTCGACGCGGCTCGACGCCCCGGCGGCGCGCATGAAGTCGCCGATCGTCTCGGTGATCGAGCCGAACGCGCCGGCGACGATGCCGGCGACGAACAGGAAGGCGGTGATCGTCCCCCCGCTCATCCGACCGGCGACGACGTCGGACGCGCCCTCCCACAGGATCAGGGTGATCGCGCCGAAGATGAGGAACATGACGATCGCCGTCATCACCGCGCGGACCGCGATGCGACGGCGTGCGGCGGCAAAGGTCGCCTCGACCGCGGCGGCGAAGCGGCTCGCCTCGCGCGCCTCCTGGGTGAAGGCCTGGACGACCTTGATCGCGCCCAATACCTCGGCGATGATCGTGCCGACGCCGGCGATGCGGTCCTGGCTCGACCGCGACAGGTTGCGCACGCGGCGGCCGAGCACGATGATCGGCACGATGACCGCGGGGATGACGAGCAGCATCAACCCCGTGAGCTTGGGGCTGAGCACGAACATATAGCCGATGCCGCCGATGCCGGTGACGGCGTTCCTCAGCGCGATCGACTCCGACGACGACACCACCTGCTCGATGACGGCGGTGTCGCTGGTCAGGCGGCTGGCGATCTCCGACGGACGGTTCTCCTCGAAGAAGCCGGGGTCGAGGGTCAGGAGGTGGCGCTGCACGGTCATGCGCAGGTCGGCGACGACGCGCTCGCCGATCCAGCTGACGAAGAAGAACCGCACCGCCGTCGCCACGCCCATGACGAGGACGATGCCGAGCAAGATCTCGAAATAGGGCGCGATCAGCGCCGGGTTGGCCCCGGGACGGAAGCCCTGGTCGATCGCCTGCTTGAGGCCCCACGGCACGGCGAGCGTCGCCCCGGCGGCGACGGCGAGGGCGGCGAGCGCGGCGATCAGCTGCGACGGATAGCGCCTGGCGAAGCGCCAGAGGAGCTTGAGGCGGCTGAGCTGCCGCGAGGGTGGCGCGGCGTCCTTGGAGGTGGGGATGGCCACTTAGCTTCTCCCCACCGTCGCGGCAAAGGCGACCTTTCTCCCTCCCCCCCCGATGCGAAGCATCGGAGAGCGGGGAGGGCCGAGGTGGGGGAGGTAGGGCGAGTAACCGAGGTCTGCGCGGCGAGGGCGTGCCCCCACCCCGGCCCTCCCCGCTCTCCGTTCGCTGCGCTCACGGGGGGGGAGGGAGAAGGAAGGTCGGGAGAAGGAAGTGCGGAGCGGCGCGGCGCGGCGAGGCCGTGCCCTTACCCCAACCCTCCCCGCTCTCCGTTCGCTGCGCTCACGGGGGGGGAGGGAGAAAGAAGGCATCATCCTCAATACCCCGTCGGCGCGATCCGCGCCATGAAGCGGAGCCGCGTCTGCCAGACGTGGACCCCCAGCGTCGCCTCGGCGGCGTGGGTCGCGCCGGGGTAGACCATCAGGTCGAACGGCTTGTTCGCGTGCTGCAGCGCGTTCATCAGCGCCGTCGAGTTCTCGAAGACGACATTGTCGTCGGCCATGCCGTGGATCAGGAGCAGCGGGTCGGCAATCTTCGCCGCGTCGCCCAGCGCGTCGCTCGACGTGTAGGCGGCGGAGGGCGGCTTGCCCAGATATCGCTCGGTGTAGGCGGTGTCGTACAGCTCCCACCGCGTCACCGGCGCTCCGGCGATGCCCGCGGCGAAGGCGTGGGGGGCCCCCTCAAGCAGCTTCAGCGTCATGTAGCCGCCGTAGCTCCAGCCGTTAACGACGACCTTGTCCGCCGCCGCCCAGGGTTGCGCCTTGACCCACTTCAGCGCCGCCAGCTGGTCCTCGACCTCCGTCCTGCCCATCGCCCGGTACAGCACGTCCTCGAACGCCTTGCCGCGGTGGGTCGCGCCGCGGTTGTCGAGCTGGAACACCGCCCAGCCGCGCTGCAAGAGGAGCTGGATGACCGGCGGCGCCCAGGTCCGCGCCACCGACTGCACGGCGGGGCCGCCATAGACGGTGAAGTAGACCGGGTGCCGGCCGGGCGTCGGTGGCAGGAACAGGCGGTAGTGGAGCGGCGTGTCGTCGGCGGCGGAGATCGTGCCGAACACCGGCGCAATGTGCTGCGCAAGGTACGGCGCATAGGGGTGGCTCGCGTCGAGGCGGTTCTCCTCGATCCACGCGCGGCGCTTGCCGGTGGCGTCGGCGAGGTAGGTCTGCGGCGGCTGCGCCGGCGTCTGGCGCGTGACGAGCGCCGCCGTACCGCCCTTGTCCATGGTCACCTCGTGCCAGCCGCCGGGCTCGGTCAGGCGGCGCGGGGCGGGCGGCAGGCAGGCGGCGGGATCGCGCGCATCGGTCGCGCACGGCGCGGCGGGCGCGAGATAGTCGGCGGCGTAGAGGTGCTTCTCCAGCACCGTGTCGGCATAGCCGGTGAAGAACAGGGTGTGCGTCGTCTCGTCGATCCCGGCGAGGCCGTCGACCGCCCAGTGGCCACCGATCACGGGCGTCAGCGTGCCGTCGGCGAGGCGGTAGAGATGGTGGAAGCCGGTCCGTTCCGACCCCAGGATCAGCGACCCGTCCTTGAGCGCGCGGAAGTCGTCGTCGAGATTGATCCACGTCGGCGAGGTCTCGTGATAGATGACCTGCGCCGCCCCCGTCGCGGGGTCGACCTGCAGCAGGTCGAGCCGCTTCTGGTCGCGCGACAGCCGCTGGACGTAGAGCGCGTGCCCGTCCGCCGCCCAGTCGACGCGGGCGAGATAGATGTCGGGGTCCGGGCCCAGGTCGGCCTTCACCCGGTGCCCGCCGTCCGGGTCCATCAGCCACAGCTCGACGACGGCGTTCGGTGTGCCGGCGGCGGGGTAGCGCTGGGCGTAGACGCGCGTGCCGTCGGCCCCGATCGCGGCGCGCTGGACGACCTTCACCCCGCTCTCGTCGGCGCGCTCGACGGCGAGCCGCGCGTCGGTCGGCGACCACCACAGGCCGGTGAAGCGGTGCAGCTCCTCCTGCGCGATGAACTCGGCCGCGCCCCAGCCGACCGTGTCGCTGCCGTCGCAGGTCAGCGCCGTCTCGCGCCCGTCGCCGAGGTCGAGGACGTGGAGGTTGCGGTCGCGGACGAACGAGGCGAAGCGGCCCTTGGGCGACAGCTGCGCTTCGCTCGCGTCGGCGGCCAGCTTGCGGACGCTGCCGTCGAGCGTCGCCAGCCACAGCGCGCCGTCGACGGGCACCAGCAGCGCCTTCCCGTCGGGGGCCCAGTCGTAGCTGGCTATGCCCTTGATCGCTGCGATGCGCTGCCGCTCGCGGTTCATCCGCTCGGCCTCGGACAGCGGCCCGCCGGCGAGCTTGGTCGAATCGACCAGCATCCGGCTCGCACCCGTCGCGACGTCGACCGCCCACAGGTCGTAGCGGTCGCGGTCGTCGGGGCGGGGCTTGAGCAGCGTCGCCAGTCTGCCGTCGGGCGACAGCTTGAGCGCGCGCGGCGTCGGTCCCGACAGCGACGGCGAGGCGAAGATGCGCTCGAGCGTCAGCTCGGCGGCACCTGCGGGAACGCTCAGCACGGCGAGCGCCAGCGCCGCCAGCAACCCCGTCCGCCCCATCCTAAACCCCGCCGCTGCACGACGGTGACGTAGCGCGGGCCGGGGCGGGGGGCAATGTGGCGATGGGAATAGCCCGCGCGGCGGGGCCGTTCGCGCCGCCCGGGTCACGTTGCGCGCCGCGGGGTCGAGCGCCGCTGCCCCGCCGTTAACCGAACGGGCTCTTTATGCTGCGCGTGCGTTATGGCACAAGCCCGCAACGAACGGGGGTCAAGGACTGTCGATGCTCTACAACGCGTACGAAGTGCAACGCTCGATGCTGGCTAGCGTCGGGGCGGCCTCCAAGCTGACCTCCGAATGGCTGCTGAGCCCGGTCAATCCGTTCGCCTACGTCGGCACCTCGCCGGTCATCGCCCGCGCGCTGGAGGTCTTCGCCCACGCCGCCGCCCCGCGCGGCAAGCCGGCGTTCGGGCTCGACACGACCGTGATCGACGGCCGCACGGTCGCGGTGCGCGAGGAGATCGTGCTGCGCAAACCGTTCGGGCAGCTCAAGCGCTTCGTCCGCGAGGGCGTGGAGCGCAACGATCCCAAGCTGCTGATCGTCGCGCCCATGTCGGGGCATTTCGCGACCCTGCTGCGCGGGACGGTCGAGCGGATGCTGCCGGGCCACGACGTCTACATCACCGACTGGCGCGACGCGAAGATGGTGCCGCTGTCGGCCGGGCGCTTCGACTTCGACGACTATATCGATTACCTGATCGCGTTCATGGGGGTCGTCGGCCCCGGCGCGCACCTGCTCGCGGTGTGCCAGCCGGCGGTGCCGGCGTTCGCTGCGACGGCGCTGATGAACAAGGCGGGCGATCCAAGTACGCCCCTCACCCTGACGCTGATGGGCGGGCCGATCGACACGCGCGAGGCGCCGACCAGCGTCGACGACCTCGCCACCGAACGGCCCTTCGCCTGGTTCGAGAACAACGTCATCGCCGTCGTCCCGCCGACCTATCCGGGGTCGGGCCGCCACGTCTACCCGGGCTTCCTGCAGCTGTCGGGCTTCCTGTCGATGAACCTCGCCAGCCACATGAAGTCGCACTGGGAGATGTTCAAGCACCTCGTCGCCGGCGACGACACGTCGGCTGATGCGACCAAGGCGTTCTACGACGAGTACCGCTCGGTCGCCGACATGACCGCCGAGTTCTACCTGCAGACGATCGACGTCGTCTTCCAGAAGCAGCTGATCGCGCGCGGCGAGTTCCGCCACCGCGGCGTGCTCGTCGACGCCGGCGATATCACGCGGACGGCGCTGCTGGCGATCGAGGGCGAGCGCGACGACATTTCCGGCCTCGGCCAGACCAGGGTGGCGCTGAAGCTCGCGCGGAACCTCGACGAGACGAAGAAGAAGTACCTGATGGCCGAGGGCGTCGGCCACTACGGCATCTTCAACGGCCGCCGCTGGCGCGAGCGGATCGCGCCGGTGGTCGAGGACTTCATCCGCGCGAACGACCCCGCCCACGCCGCGCCCGCGCCGAAGCCGCCGGTGCCGCTGATCGAGATGAAGGCAGGCGCGGCGTCGCCGGTGGCGCACGCGTAAGGGCGTTAACCCCGCACCCACCCCCGCGGTCCCAGCCGCTCCACCGGCGCGAAGCGCGTCTTGTAGTCCATCTGCGGGCGGCCGGCGATCCAGTAGCCGAGGTAGACGTACGGCAGCCCCGCACGCCGGGCCCGCGTGATGTGGTCGAGGATGATGAAGGTGCCCAGCCCGCGGCGTTCGTGGTCGGGGTCGAAGAAGCTGTAGACCATCGACAGGCCGTCCGACTGCTTGTCGGTCAGGCAGGCACCGATCAGGCGGCCGCGGTTCTCCGGGTGCGGCTCGCGATACTCGATGACGAGCGTGTCGACCGGCGACTGCTCGACCATGTCGGCGAAGTCGTAGGCATCCATCGCCGCCATGCCGCCCGTCGGGTGGCGGCGGATCAAATAGCGGCGGATGAGGTCGTACTGCTCCTCGGTCGACCACGGCTCGCAGGCGGCGACGTCGAGGTCGGCGTTCTTCGCCAGCAGCCGTTTCTGCGACGCGCTCGGCACGAAGTCGGCGGTGGCGACGCGCACCGAGACGCACGCCGAGCAGCCGTCGCAGCTCGGGCGGTAGACGACGTTCTGGCTGCGGCGGAAGCCGATGCGGCTGAGCGCCTCGGTCATCGCCGTGGCGTTCGACCCCTTGATCTCGGTGAACACCTTCCGCTCGAGCCGGCCGGGGATATACGGGCACGGCGCGGGGGCGGTGACGTAGAAGCGGGGGAAGCGGAAGCTCTGGTCGGT
>JAFARM010000314.1 GCA_019245455.1 Sphingomonadaceae bacterium
TAGGCCATGTCGAACGGCGGGTCCTGGCGCATCAGGACGACGTCCGTGTCACGGCCGAGGTCGAGCGTCACCGGCTCGCCCGTCCAGCGGAAGTGCGCCTCGCCGGGCGACGCCGGCCGCGTTACCGTCAGCGCCCGCGCGCGCACCGTCACGCGTCCGCCGAGATAGGTCAGCCCGGGGGCGGGATAATGGAACAGCCGGTGCCCGCGCGCCTGCGCCGCGAGCATCAGGGCAAAGGTCGAATCGCCGGCGACGTTGACGGTCTCGATCGGGTCCATCTGGACGGCGACAGTCAGCATGGTCGGCGGCTCCCCGGGGCGATGCCTCGCGGGTTTAACGCGCCGCCGGGCGAGGGCAAGCGCGGGCCGCTAGCGCCCCCGTCCGGTCTGCTCCTGCAGTTCGTCGATCTTGAGCGACGCGTCGGCCTTCGACAGGTCGGGGTCGAAATCCTCGTGCGCCTCCTCCGACAGGGTCTTCAGGTACGATGCCTGCGCGCCGGTCATCGGCTCGTCGCCGGTGGTCCAGTCGTGCGGGTCCTTCTCGGCGTTCGACGTCGGATGGGTCTTGGGGTTGTCGGCCATGGACGGTCTCCTCCCGGCCTCAACCGCCAGCGGCGGCGACCGTTCCCCATGCGTTCTCGGCGACGCCGGGTTGCGGCCCGCGCGCCGACGCGCCACAAGGCGAAAGCAGAGGAGACGGGGCGATGGCAGGACGCTTGGCCGGCAAGGTGGCGCTCGTCACCGGCGGCGCGCAGGGGCTCGGCGCGGCGATGGCAGCGCGGTTCGTGAGCGAGGGCGCACGCGTCGTCGTCAGCGACATCAACGCGGACGGGGCGCGGCGGCAGGCGCGACGTCTCGGCGAGGCGGCGGCCGCGCGCGAACACGACGTCACCGATCCCGATCAATGGCGCGACGTTCTGGATTACGCCAGACGCAGCTTCGGCGGCATCCACATCCTGGTCAACAATGCCGGCATTGGCGCCGGCGGCACGGTCGAGGACACCAGCCTGGAGGAATGGCGGCGGGTCCACGCGATCGACCTCGACAGCGTCTTCCTCGGCTGCAAGTACGGCGTCGCGGCGATCGCCGCGACGTGCCGCGGCGATGGTGCCGGCGCGACCGGCGCCGGCGCCGGCACTGGCGGCGGGGCACGCGGGTCGATCCTCAACATCTCGTCGATCGCGGGCGTCATCGCCGCGGCGAACCTTGCCGCCTACAACTCGGCCAAGGCCGGCGTGCGCCACCTGACCAAGTCGGTCGCGCTGCACTGCGCCAAGGAACGGTACCCGATCACCTGCAACTCGATCCACCCGGTGTTCGTCGACACGCCGATCCTCGACGACATCGTCGACGGAACCGACCGCGCCGCCGCGCTCGCCAAGCTCGGCCGACAGGTGCCGCTGGGCCGCGTCGGGCAGCCCGACGACGTCGCCTGGGGCGCGGTGTACCTGGTCAGCGACGAGGCGCAGTTCGTCACCGGGGCCGAACTCTACATCGACGGCGGCATCAGCGCGATGTGACGGTCGGTCATGTCCGGCGTCCACCTCGTGACCGTCGAAGCCTTTGGCTATGTCGCTTCGCTGGCGTCGGGCGGGGCGTTCCTGCCGCAGGCGGTGCGGGCGCTCAGGACCCGGCAGACGCGCGACCTGTCGCTGGCGAGCGTCGCGCTCGGCGCGGCGGGAACGATCCTGTGGGCGGGCTATGGCCTGCTGATCGGCAGCGGCCCGGTGACGGCGTCGAACGTCGTCGTCATGCCCTTCGCCCTGGCGACGCTGGCGATGAAGCTGCGGCAGAAGTGAGGGCGGCGGGAGCGACGGTGACGCCGCGGGGGCGGCAGCGGTCGATCACCCCCTGTTGCTGGATCGCCTTCGCCGCTCTACCCCGCACGCCATGACCCCCGCCCGCCTTGCCTTTCCCGCCATGCTCGCGGGCAGCGTCGCGCTCGCCTTCGGGCCGTGGCTGGTGCGGTCGGCCGATGTGCCGCCGGTCGCCTCGGCCTTCTGGCGCATGGCGATCGCCATGCCGCTGCTCGGCGCGCTGGCGGCCATGGCGGCGCAGCGGGCGGGCGGCACGGAGGCCCCCCTGCCGCGCGGCGGGCTGGCGGCGATCGCCGCCGCCGGCGTGCTGTTCGCCGCCGATCTCGCGCTGTGGCACATGGGCATCGTCCGGACGACGCTGGCCAACGCGGCGCTGGTCAGCAACTGCGCCAGCTTCCTGCTGCCGGCGTACGGCTTCGCGGTGGCGCGGACGTGGCCGGGACGACGGGCGATTGCGGCGCTGCTGCTCGCCGCCGCCGGCCTGGCGCTGCTGATCGGGCGCAGCGCCGACGTGTCGGCGACGCACCTGCTGGGGGATCTGCTGTGCGTCGGCGCGGGGGTGGCCTACACGGCCTACTTCATCGCACTGGACCGGGTGCGGGCGAGCGTGCCGCCGCTCAAGCTGCTCGCCATCGCCACCGTGTTCGGCGCGCTGGCCCTGCTGCCGGTGGCGGCGCTCGGCGGACCATGGTGGCCGCACCTGTGGTGGCCGCTGGTGCTGCTGGCGATCGGCAGCCAGGTGATCGGCCAGGGGCTGGTGGTGTTCGCCGTCGGCCACCTGCCGCCGCTCGTCGTCGGGCTGACGCTGCTGGTGCAGCCGGCGATCGCGGCGACGATCGGCGCGTATCGCTACGGCGAGCGGCTGGGGCCGGCGGAGCTTGCCGGCATGGTGCTGGTGGCGGTCGCGCTGGTGCTGGTGCGGCTGCCGGGGCGGGTGGGGACGGCGCAGGCGGTGCCGGAATAGAGGGGCGCCGCCGGAGCGACGTCAGTTCCTCCCCGGAACGGGGACCATCGCTCTTCAGCGATGGTCGAGGGGCCGGTCTGCATCGGGACGAAGTCTCCCCGCCTGGACCGGCCCCTCCACCACGCCGCTGAAGAAGCGGCGCGGTCCCCCTCCCCGTTCCGGGGAGGAACTGGCTAGATCACTCGCTTCGGGTTGCTGAACACCCGCGTCACCTCGGGGCGGAAGCTTTCCAGGCTGTCGGCGGGGAAGTTCGGGTCGAACGCCGGACAGTCCCATTCGTCGACCAGCTTCACCGCGAAGTCGTACCACGGCTCGCTGGCAAAATCGTCGCGCAGGTTCGGCGACTGCCCGAGGTACTCGTAGTAATACTTCCCCTGGAACGCCTGGTGGTGCTTGACCGCGTGGTAGATGTCCTCGCGGACGTAGGGCTTCAGGATCTCGGCGGCGATCGCGCCGTGGTTGGGGATGCTCATCAGCTTGCCGAGGTCGTGGCACAGCGCGGCGACGACTTCCTCGTCGCTCGCGCCCGACCGCCGCGCCAGCGTCGCCGCCATCAGGCTGTGGCCGAGCTGCGTCGCGGCGAAGCCGACCTCGATCTTGTCCAGCCGGGCGAGCGACTCCATGATCTGCTCGACCGCCGCCGACTTCTGGTGGACGGCGTGCTCGCGCGCGATGTGGCCCCAGTCCTCGCGCGTTCCTTCGGTCATGGTGGTGAACATCACACGTGCTCCTGCGCCGCGTAGAGGGCGCGATATACACCGCGCAAGCTCACCTTGTCGATCTTGGCGCTGCCCAACTTGGGCAACGGCTCGGCGGCGAACCAGATGTGCGCCGGAACCTTGAAGCTGGCGAGGTCGCGGGCGACGAACTGGGTCAGCGCCTCCGCCTCGAGGTGCGCGCCGGGCTTGCGGTAGACGACGGCGCCGACGACCTCGCCCAGCCGCTCGTCGGGCAGGCCGAAGACGCTCGCCTCGGCGACGGCGGGGTGGGCGTAGAGCGCGCTCTCGACCTCCTGGCAGCTGATGTTCTCGCCGCCGCGGATGATGATGTCCTTCTTGCGATCGACGATGAACAGGTAGCCGTCGGCGTCCAGCCGGCCGAGATCGCCGGTGCGGAACCAGCCGTCGCCGACGAACGCCGCCTTGGTCGCCTTCTCGTTCCGCCAATAGCCGCGGCAGTTGGCGACCGAGCGGATGCACACCTCGCCGACCGTTTCCGCCGGTAGCGGCGCAAAGGGGCCGCCGGCGGGGTCGGCGATGCCGATCTCGACCAGCGGCGGCGCGGCGCGGCCGGTCGAATCGGGCTTGGCGAGGTAGTTGTCGCGGAAGATGCCGGCACCGACGCCGTTGGTCTCGGTCAGGCCATAGCCCTGCACCGGATGCTTGCCGGGGAACGCCGCGCCGATGCGGGCGACGTGCTCGGGGGGCCGCGGGGCGCCGCCGCTCGATATGTCGATCAGGCTCGACAGGTCATACTTGTCGCGGTCGGGGTGGTTCATCAGCTCCAGGCTCATCGTCGGCACGCCGACGAAATAGGTCGCCTTCTCCGCCGCGATCAGGCGCAGGGCGTCGCCGGCGTCCCACTTGTGCATGACGACCATCTTACGGCCAATGGCGATCGACACCAGCAGGACGGGGACCGAGCCGGTGATGTGGAACAGGGGCACGTTCAAGAGCATCACCTGCTGCTCGGCCGCCGGCATCCCCGCCGCCGTCGCCAGTTGGAGGAGGGCGAGGCCGGTGACGAGATAGTTGAGCGATCCCGACGCCAGCGCGCGCTGCGTCGACACCGCGCCCTTGGGCTCGCCGGTCGACCCGGACGTGTACATGATCGTCGCGTCGTCGTCAGGGCTGACGGGAGGCAGGTACCAAGGCGCGGCGACGGCGGTCGCGAGCGCGTCGTCCAGCCGCTCGAAGCCGAGGCTCGCCGCGACCTCGGCCGAGGTCCGCACCGTCAATACCGGCACGCCGAGCTTCGGCAGCGCCGCCAGCCGTCGCGCCCGCTCCTCGTCGGCGATGACCAGCCGCGTGCCGGAATGGGTGATGCCGTAGGCCAGCTCCTCGCTCTTCCACCACGCGTTCATCGGCACCGCGACCGCGCCCAAGTGCAGCACGCCGCAATAGGCCGCGACCCATTCGGGATAGTTGCGCATGGCGATGGCGACGCGGTCGCCCTTGGCGATGCCGCGGTCCTGCAGCACGGCGGCGACCTTCAGCATCTGCGCGTGGACGTCGGCGAAGGTCAGCCGCTCGCCCTCGTAGACGAGGAACTCCTTCGGCCCGTTGGCGGCGAAGAAGAAGGCGAGATAGTCGCGCATCGTCGCCGGGCCGTTGGCAAACACCGGCAGGTCGGCCCCGAGCACCGTCGCCCGGCCCACCGCGAGCGGCCCCCCCGGCGCGGTGATCGCAGCGACGACGGCGTCGAGTTGCTGGTCGAGGGCGGATGGCATGGGCGAAACTCCCGGGCGCGGCTTGGTCGCCGTCTCGTCCGTCTTCATGACGCAGGACGGGGCGGCTTTACAATGGCCGCGCGAAGTTGATCGTCCGCCCGACCTCGTCGAAGCCGACGGCGCAGTGCCAGGCGTGGCTGGCGCGGTTGTCGAGGTCGGCGTTGGAGCCGATGTGCGTCGCCCCGCTGGCGCGTGCCCACGCCATGACGGCGGCGAGCAGCGACGTCGCGAGGCCGCGCCGGCGGTGGCTGGACGCGACGAACAGCCCTTCGAGGAAGGCGTTGACCTCGTCGGGAAGGCCGTCGATGTAGCGGCGCAGCGTCGCCTCGGCGAGGCCGACGGGCCGTTCGTCGTCGAGCGCGACAAAGGCCGCGAAGTCGGATTGCGGCAGCAGGCGGGCGAGCGCGGCGCGATGCTCGGCCGGGTCGTCCGGCCAGAGCTGACAGCGCAGCGCGACCAGGGCCTCGAGGTCGGTCGCCGAGGCGCGGCGGACGACCAGCCTAATACCCCATCAGACCGGCCAACCGGTCGCCGTGGAAGGCGAAGTCGCCGAAGGTTTCGCGGGCGGCGCGTGCCCGCTTCATGAAGAAGCCGATGTCGAAGTCGTCGGTCATGCCGATGCCGCCGTGCATCTGCACGCCCTCGTTGGTCGCGAGCTTTGCCACCTCGCCGGCCTTGGCCTTGGCGAGGCTAGCGAACAGCGGCACGCGTTCCTCGTCGGCGTCGAGGGCGACCAGCGCACGGAGCGTCGCCGAGCGCGCCAGTTCCACCTCGCAGAATAGGTGCGCGGCGCGGTGCTGGAGCGCCTGGAAGCTGCCGATCTTCGCGCCGAACTGCTCGCGTTCCTTGAGGTAGTCGACGGTGCGGCGGAAGCTCTCGTGCGCGACGCCCAGCATCTCGGCGGCGAGGGCGGCGCGGCCGGTGTCGAGGACGCGCTCGAGCAGCGGCCAGCCGCCACCGACCGCGCCCAGCACGTCGGCGCCGTCGACCTGGACATCGGCGAGGGTCACCCGCGCGCAGCCGCGGCTGTCGACCATCGACCGGCGGGCGACGCTTACACCGGCCGCCTTCGCGTCGACGAGGAACAGGGTGATGCCGTCCGCCGCGTCGTCGGCCCCGTCGGTGCGCGCGGCGACGATCAGCGTGTCGGCGGCGGCACCGTCGAGGACGAAGCCCTTGGTCCCGTTCAGGCGGAAGCCGTTGCCCGACGCCTCGGCGCGGGTCGTGATGTGCGTCGGCGCGTGGCGCGGAGCCTCGTCGGCGGCGAGCGCGAACAGGCGCTCGCCGGACGCGATCTGCGGCAGGTACTGCGCCTGCTGCTCGGCCGTGCCGCCGCGGACGAGCGCGGTCGCGGCGAGGATCGCCGTCGACAGCAGCGGCGAGCACGACGAGTTGCGCCCGATCGCCTCCTGCAGCAGTCCGGCGGCGACATGGCCGAACCCCGCCCCGCCGTGCGCCTCGGGCACCAGCACGCCGGCGAACCCCATCTCCGCCATCTTGCGCCACAGCCCGCGGTCGAA
This sequence comes from Sphingomonadaceae bacterium, assembly GCA_019245455.1. Taxonomy (GTDB): domain Bacteria; phylum Pseudomonadota; class Alphaproteobacteria; order Sphingomonadales; family Sphingomonadaceae; genus Polymorphobacter_B. Next base: position 6,750 of record JAFARM010000314.1, read on the forward strand.
GCCGATGGGATCGTCGCTGTCGCGCAGCCGGCGCAGCTCGGCGACCGGCGCCTCGGCGGCGAAGAAGGCGTCGGCGGAATCGCGCACCATCGCCTGGTCGTCGGTCAACACTAAGGCCAAGTCGTCTCTCCCCTCGCGGCTCTGCCGACCGTCGTTATTCTCTCGGCATGCGGCGCTGCGGCGGCCGCGTACTCATCTCAATGATCGTCTCGATCCGAGATGAGTAC
>JAFARM010000370.1 GCA_019245455.1 Sphingomonadaceae bacterium
GGGCTTATGCGCGATTCGTCGCGAATCGAGCCTGAACGCGGCGTGCAGCCAGCGTTCAGGAAAAGTCGTGTGACTTCAGAAGCTTAAGATCAGGCTCAGGCGGCCTGATCAGCGGACTTCTTGGCGATCTCGCGCTTCAGCTTGGCGGCGCGATCGGACAGCTTCTCGGCCTTGGTCTTGATCAGCCAGTTGTCGAGGCCGCCGACATGCTCGACCGAGCGCAGGCCGTTCATCGAAACGCGCAGGCGGACCGACCGGCCGAGGATGTCGCTCATCAGCGTCACGTTCTGCAGGTTGGGGAGGAACAGGCGCTTGGTCTTGTTGTTGGCGTGGGACACGTTGTGCCCGACTTGCCGCCCCTTGGCGGTCAGCTCGCAGATGCGCGACATCGTGGTGATCCTGAAACGGCGGGTTCGGCAAAGGCGAGGCGCATAGGCGAAGTGCGCCCGAAGGTCAACCGGCGAGCCACGGCCACAGCGGCGGGACGACCAGCGCGACGAGGATGCCGGCCCCGACCAGCCCCGCCCCGGCGAAGGCGGCGGCAAGGGGATCGCGGCGGCCCACGGCGTCGGTGCCGACCAGGTGCGCGGCGACGCCGGCGGCCGTGCCCAGCGTCGCCGCGTCACCCAGGCGGAGCGCCTTCAGCAGCGGCGGCAGCAGCACCGCGCCGACGACGCCCGTGGCGACGGCGAGGCTCGCGGCGAGCGACACCGGCCCACCGACGCGCGTCTGGACGAGGACGGCGAACGGCGTGCTGACCGTCCGCGTCACCGTGGCGGCGGTGAGCAGCGGGCCGAGGCCGAGGGCGCGGGCGAGGAGGACGGCGCTGGCGACGCCGCTCGCCGTCCCTGCCGTCACCGCCAGGGCCAGCGGCCGGCCGGCGCGGCGCAGCGTGGCGCGGTTGGCGTGGACCCCGGCCCCCAACGCGACGATCGCCGGCGCGAGCAGCAGGTGGAGGGGCATGGTCATCGCGGCGAAGCGGGCGAGCGGCGTGCCCGTCGCCGCGAGAAGCGCGCCGATGCCGAGCGCAGTGACCAGAACCGGGCTGACCGCCGCCGGCAGCGCCAGCCACCGGATCATCCGGACGACGGCGAGATAGGCGGCGACGATCCCTGCCGAGGCGACGAGCGCGCTCACCGCGCGGTGAAGCGGACGGTTGCCGCCGTGACGACCCCGGTGACGACGACACCGGCGACGAGCGCCGCCGCCAGCCGCCATCCGCCCGCCGCGAGCACGGGGGCGAAGGTGGCGACGCCCACCAGCGGTGGCACGATCAGCGCGCCGAGCAGCCCCGCGAGCCCGCGCGCCGCCGGGATGCTGCCTTCGCCAAGCCCGGTCGCCAGCAGCACGAGATAGGCGGCGAGCCCGACGCCCGCGCCGGGCACCGGCAAGGCGAAGGCGGCGACCGCCGCATCGCCGATCCGCGCCAGCAGGAAAAGAAGGACGATCGACGCGATGAATCCGGCTGTTCGGCGCATGAACGAGGCTATAGACGCAGTCGCGCGCCGCCGACCAGCGCGGGGCCCGACGGGGTGCCATGGCCTATTTCGCGATCCACTGCATCGACAAGCCGGGCAGCGTCGAGCTGCGCGCGGCAACGCGGGCGACCCACCTCGACTATATCGCCGCGCTTGGCGACCGGGTGCTGGCGGGCGGGCCGCTGCTCGGGATGGACGGCGTGCCGATGGGGTCGCTGCTCATCATCGACTTCGCCGACCGCAAGGCTGCGATCGCGTTTGCCGCCGACGACCCCTATGCCCAGGCCGGCCTGTTCGCCAGCGTCGCCGTCACCGCGTGGCGAAAGGTGTTCCCGGCCTGACTCCCCTCCCCTTTAGGGGAGGGGCCGGGGGTGGGGGAGTCGGCGGCTCACTGCGGCCTCCCGCACCGCCCCACCCCCGGGCCGCCCTGCGGGCGTCTCTCGCCCCTGCCCTGAAGGGGAGGGAAGGGTCAGCCCACCTCCACGCCCCGCTCGGCCGCCAGCGCTGCGAGGTCGCTTCGGACCTGCGGGTTCGCCACCGCCAGCCAGCGCGTCATCGCCTCCCTGACTGGCCCCAGCTCGACCGAGCGGATCATCGCCTTGATCGGTCCGATCGCCGCCGGGGTGATCGACAGCCGCCGCACGCCGACCGCCAGCAGCGCCAGCGCCTCCAGCGGCCGCCCGCCCATCTCGCCGCACACGGTCAGCGGCCGGTCGTGCGCGTCCGCCAGCACGACGATGCGGCGCAGGAAGCGGAGGATCGCCGGAGACAGCCAGTCGTAGCGCTCGGCCAGCGCCGGGTTGGCGCGGTCGGCGGCGAACAGGAACTGCGTCAGGTCGTTGGTCCCGATCGAGACGAAATCGACGCGCGGCAGCAGCACGTCCAAGGTCTCGGCGATCGCCGGTACCTCGATCATCGCGCCGTAGCGCACCGCCGCCGGCGTCGCGTGCCCGGTCCGCGCGAGCCAGGCGCGCTGGTCCTCGACGATTCGCTTCGCCCGGTCGAACTCCCACGGCTCGCTGACCATCGGGAACATGATGTCGAGCGTGCGCCCGGCCCCGGCGTCGAGCAGGGCGCGCGCCTGCGCCTTCATCAGCCCCGCGCGGCCGAGCGCGAGGCGCAGCGCCCGCCAGCCCATCGCCGGGTTCTCGTCGGCATGGTCCCCGTCGCGCATATAGGGCACGGCCTTGTCGCCGCCGATGTCGACCGTGCGGAAGACGACCGGGCGGTCGCCGGCGGCGTCGAGGATGCTGCGGTAGAGCGCCGTCTGCCGCTCGCGCCGCGGCAGGGTCGCCGAGACGAGGAACTGGAACTCGGTCCTGAACAGGCCGATGCCGTCGGCGTTGGTCGTCTCCAACGCCGCGGCGTCGCCGGTCAGGCCGGCGTTCATCATCAGCGTCACGCGCGTCCCGTCGCGCGTCGCCGCCGGCAGGTCGCGCAGCTTGGCGTACTCGGCCTGGCGCCTGGCCTTGAGCGCGCTCGTTGCGGCAAACGAGGCGACCATCGCCGCCGACGGCCGTACCAGCACCGTCCCCGCGCCGCCGTCGACGAGCAGCTCGTCGCCCTCGGCGATCGTCGTGCGCAGGTCGCGGACGCGCCCGACCACCGGAACGCCCATGGCGCGGGCGACGATGGTGACGTGCGCGGTCAGCGACCCTTCCTCGAGCACCACCCCCTTCAGCACGCGGCGGTCGTATTCGAGCAGCTCGGCCGGCCCCAGATTGCGCGCCAGCACGATCGTGTCGCCGCGCAGCCCCGAGCGCGCCGCGGACCCGAGCTGGCCGGAGACGATGCGGATCAGGCGGTTCGACAGGTCGTCGAGGTCGGTCAGCCGCTCGCGCAGGTAGGGGTCGGGGATCGAGCGCATCTTCGCCCGCGTCCGCTGCTGGACGCGCTCGATCGCGGCTTCCGCGGTCAGGCCGGTGTCGATCGCCTCGTTGATCCGCCGGCTCCAGCCCTCGTCATAGGCGAACATCTTGTAGGTTTCGAGCACGTCGGCGGTGTCGCCGCCGGCGAACTCGGCCTGCGCCATCATGCCGTCGATCTGCTCGCGCATCCGCGTGAAGGCGCCGTAGACGCGCGCGCGCTCGGCCTCGATGTCGTCGGCGACGGTATGCTCGATGACGACGCGCGGCTGGTGGAACACGGCGGTGCCGCGCGCCAGCCCGTCGACCAGCTTCAGGCCGGCCAGCCGCACCGGCCCGCTGGCGGCGCTCCGCGCCCGGGCGGCGGCGACGTCGTCGATCAGGCCCGCGCCGGCGATCAGCTCGGCCAGCACCATGGCGACGGTCTGCAGCGTCTCGATCTCGACATCGTCGTACTGGCGCGGGTCGACGTGCTGGACGCAGAGGACGCCGACCGACGCCTCGCGCCGCACGATCGGCACGCCGGCGAAGCTGTGGAAGATCTCCTCGCCCGTCTCCGGCTTATAGGCGAAGTCGGGGTGGGCGCGCGCCTCGGCCAGGTTCAGCGGCTCGCGCGTCGCGGCGATGACGCCGGTCAGCCCCTCGCCCATCGCCAGACGCGTGACGTGGACCGCCGCCTGCGCCAGTCCCTTGGTGGCGAACAGCTCGAGCACGCCGTCGCGCAGCAGGTAGATCGACACGACCTCGCTCGACAGCTGCTCGGCGACGATGTTGACGACGGCGTTGAGCTTGGCCTGCGCGCTGGTCGACGCGGCCATCACCTCGTGCAGCGCACGCAGGATGGCGCGGGCGGGGGAGATGGTCATGGCGTCGCGCTGACCATCAGATTGTCATCCCCGCGAAAGCGGGGACCCATCTCCGGAGGCTGCGGGAGATGGGTCCCCGCTTGCGCGGGGATGACAGGGACGGGAGCAGGGCGGCTGCTCACCCCACCCGCCCCGCCAGCGCGGCCTCGGCCTCGGCGACCAGCTCGGCGATGATCTCGGCGACGGGCTGTACCGCCGTCACCATGCCGACCGACTGCCCGGCCATGACGCTGCCGTTGTCGACGTCGCCCTCGACCACCGCACGGCGGAGCGCACCGGCCCAGTAATGTTCGATCGCCAGCT
>JAFARM010000208.1 GCA_019245455.1 Sphingomonadaceae bacterium
TGTCCGCGAGCGGACCCATCCCGACGACCGGCCGGCGCTCGCCACTGCCTTCCAGCGCGCCGCCGCCGGCGATCCCGTGTTCGCCGCGACCTTCCGCATCGAACGTCCGGACGGCCAAGTCCGCTGGATCGAGGCGCGCGGGGAGACCGAACGCGGCTCCGACGGCGCGCCCGTGCGCCTGATCGGCATCTCGCAGGACATCACCGGCCGACGCGCCGCCGAGGTGCAGATCGCGCTGGGTGAGGAGACGCTCCGCCTGGCGACCGACGCCGCCGAGATCGGCACCTGGGACTACGACCTGACCGCCGACGTCCTGACCTGGACCGACCGGACGCGGGCGATGTTCGGCCTGTCGCCGGGCACGCCGGTCAGCATGGCGGTGTTCAACCAAAGCGTCCACCCCGACGACCTTGGCCCGACGCTCGACGCCTTCGCCGCCGCGCTCGATCCCGCGCGCCGCGCCAGCTACGATGTCGAATACCGCACGATCGGGATCGAGGACGGCGTCCTCCGCTGGGTCGCCGCGCGCGGCATCGGCCTGTTCGCCGGCGACCGCTGCGTCCGCGCCATCGGCACCGTCATCGACGTCACCCGCCGGCGGCAGACCGAGCGCGCCCAGGCGTTCCTGCTCGACCTCAGCGACTGCCTGCGACCGCTCGGCGATCCCGACGCGGTGATCGCCGCGGCGGCGACCGCGCTCGGCGAACATCTCGGCGTCAACCGCGTCGGCTACAGCCGGATCGACGACGAGGCGGCGACGATCGCGATCCAGTCGCCCTATCTCGACGCCGCCGATCCGTTCGACGGGCGCTTTTCCCTGCACGACTTCGGCGTCGCGCTGATCGATCTCAGCCGCAGGGGAGAGACGCTGGTCGTGACCGACACGGCGACCGACGGCCGGCTCGATCCCGCTGCCTTCGCCGCCATCGGCACCCGCGCGTTCGTCTCGGTCCCGCTGGTGCGCGACGCTCGGCTGCGCGCCAGCCTGTTCGCCATGCGGGGTCAGGCGGGCCCGTGGGCGGACGCCGACGTGGCCCTGATCGAGGCGGTGGCGCAGCGGACATGGGACGCCGTCGAGCGGGCGCGTGCCGAGACCGAGCGGCAGGCCAGTGAGGCGTGGCTGCGCGCGGTCATCGCCGCGGTTCCGGTCGGCCTGATCTTCGCCGCCGCCGATGGCCGCATCACCGGCGGCAACGCCCAGACTGAGCGGCTCGTCGGCCACCCGATCCGCCTCTCCGAAGGACCCGCGGACTATCTGAACTGGGGCAGCTTCCTCGCCGACGGGCGGCAGATACAGCTCGACGAGTCGCCGCTCGCCCGTGCGCTCGCCGGCGAGGAAAGGCCGGAGCTCGAGATCCTGTATCGGCGCGGCGACGGGGGCAGGATCTACCTGCGTTCGGTCGCCGCGCCGGTGCGCGGGGTCGACGAGGCGATCGTCGGCGGGGTCGTCGCGCTCCTCGACGTCGACCGCGAGCGCCGGGCGGAGGAGGCGCTGCGCGAGCTGAACGCCACGCTGGAGCGCCGCGTCGAGGAGCGGACGCGCGACCTTCTCGCTGCCGAGGCGGCGCTGCGCCAGGCACAGAAGATGGAGGCGGTGGGGCAGCTGACCGGCGGCATCGCTCACGACTTCAACAATATGCTGGCGGTCGTTCTCGGCTCGCTGGAACTTCTCGACCGCCGTCTCGGCGACGACGACGCGCGTGCCCGCCGCTATGTCGAGGCGGCGACCGACGGCGCGCGGCGGGCGGCCACGCTGACCCGGCGCCTGCTCGCCTTCGCCCGGCAGCAGCCGCTCCAGCCCGAACCGGTCGACGTCAATCGTCTGCTCACCGGCATGGCCGACCTGCTCCGCGGCTCGCTAGGCGGGGGTACCCTGCTCGAAACCGTGTTCAGCGACGGGCTATGGACGGTCAACGCCGACCCCAATCAGCTTGAGAACGTCATCCTCAATCTCGGCATCAACGCGCGCGACGCGATGGCCGGCGAGGGCCGCGTCACGATCGAGACGGCGAACGCCGAACTCGACGCCCGCTACGCCGAGGCCGAGCCGGGTATCCTGCCCGGCCAGTACGTGATGATCGCGGTCAGCGACACCGGCAGCGGCATGGCTCCCGAGGTGGTCGCCCGCGCCTTCGACCCCTTCTTCACGACGAAGACGGTCGGCAAGGGCACCGGGCTCGGCCTCAGTCAGGTCTACGGCTTCGTCCGGCAGTCGGGCGGGCACGTGAAGATCTACTCCGAGGTCGATCACGGGACGACGGTCCGGCTGTACCTGCCGCGGCTGGTCGGCAGGGGCGCCGCGGCGATCGATCCGCCGCCGGTGCGGACGGCGGCTCGCAGCAGCGGCAGCGAACTGATCCTGGTCGTCGAGGACGATCCCGCGGTCCGCGTCGTGACCGTCGAGGCCTTGCGCGAACTCGGCTACCGCGTGCTGGAGGCCGATGGCGCGGTCACGGCGCTTCGCCTGCTCGAGGCGCACCCCGCCGTTGCCCTCCTGTTCACCGACATCGTCATGCCCGAAGTCAATGGCGCCCGTCTGGCCGATGCCGCGCGGGCGATGCGGCCGGGGCTGAAGGTGCTGTTCACCACCGGCTACACGAAGAACGCGATGGTCCATAACGGCGTCGTCGATCCGGGCGTCGATCTGATCGGCAAGCCGTTCACCTTCGAGGACCTGGCGGCCAAGGTGCGCGACATCCTCGACCGGCCATGATCGGCCGCCGCGCCTTTCTCGCCGCGTCGATGGCCGCCGTCGCCGCCGGTCGCGGTGCCGCCACCGATCTTGCGTCGATGACGGGCGGCATCGTCCGTATCGGTCCGGCCGAGCGCGCCGACCGGCTGGCGCGCGCGCAGGCGCTGATGGCGGCGCACGGGCTGGCGGGTGTGGTGCTCGAGCCCGGCGCGAGCATGGTCTATTTCACCGGCATCGAGTGGCACAGGAGCGAGCGGCTGACCCTCGCCCTGCTCCCCGCGCGCGGTCAGCCGGTCATCGTCACGCCCTTCTTCGAGGAACCCTCGGTTCGGCAGACGCTCGGCATCCTCGTCGACGTCCGCGTCTGGCAGGAGGACGTGAGCCCGGTCGCGCTCGCCGCCGACGCGCTCAAGGGCTTCGGCCCAGGCCGCATCGGCATCGAGGAGACGGTACGCTTCTTCGCCAGCGACGGCCTCGCCCGCGCCGGGCTGGCGCTCGCGTCGGCCGATCCCGTCGTGCGCGGCTGCCGGATGCACAAGACGGCGGCCGAGATCGCGCTGATGCAGACCGCCGCCGACATCACCGTCGCCGCGATCCGCTGGGCCGGAAGCCGCATTCGCGAGGGCCAGTCGCCGGCTGACATCGCCGCCATGATAGACGGCGCGACGGCAGCGCTCGGGGGTACCCCGGAGTTCAGCCTCGTCCTGATCGGCGAGGCCGCCGCCCTGCCCCATGGCTCGCGCGAGCCCCAGCGGGTGCGGGAAGGCGCGGTGGTGCTGATGGACTGCGGCTGCACCGTCGACGGCTACCAGTCGGACATCAGCCGCACCTTCGTCCCCGGCCGCGCGCCCGACGACGTGCGCCGCGTGTGGGACACGGTGGCGGAGGGGCAGCGCGTCGCGCTCGCCGCAGCGAAGGTCGGCGCGCCGGCGGGCAGCGTCGACGATGCGGTGCGCGCATTCTACGTGCGGCAGGGCTACGGCCCCGGCTATGCGCTGCCCGGCCTGTCGCACCGCACCGGCCACGGCATCGGCCTCGACGGCCACGAGCCGGTCAACCTCGTCCACGGCGAGGCGACGCGGCTGGAGCCCGGAATGTGCTTCTCCGACGAGCCCGGCCTTTACCTGCCCGGCCGTTTCGGCGTGCGGCTGGAGGATTGCTTCCACATGACCGACGCCGGGCCGAAGTGGTTCTCGACACCGCCGCCGAGCCTGGGTCGGCCGTTTGATTAGAGCCTCGCCCGTCGCTGCACCGGGTACGTACGCTCGCGCCACCGGGTACCAACTTGTCATCCCCGCGAAAGCGGGGACCCATCTCCCTAAGCTTGAGCACTGCGACGAGCGCCGTCGCCGCTGATCGGGCGGCAGGAGATGGGTCCCCGCTTCGCGGGGATGACAGCTTGAAGGTCAGCCAGCCAACTCCCGCAGCCCCGCAATCAGCGCATCGACCTCGGCCGCCGTCGAGTAGTGCGCCAGCCCGACCCGCACCAGCCCGCCGTGCTCCGTCAGCCCCAGCCGCGCGACCACCTCGACCGCGTAGAAATGCCCCGACCAGACGAAGATGCCGCGCGCCGCCAGGTGCTCGGCGACCGCGTCGGGGTGATAGCCCTCGACCGTAAAGGCGAAGGTCGGCACCCGCCCGGCCATCGTCGGCGGACCGTAGAGCGTCAGCCCGGGGATCGTCGCCAGCCCCGCCAGCATCCGCTCGCCAAGCCCGCGCTCATACGCCCCGCACGCGGCCATCGCCGCGCGCAGCCGCGCCGGGCGGTCGTTGCTGCGGTCACCGGTCTCGCGCGCCAGCCAGTCGAGATAGTCGATCGTGCCGGCGACCCCCGCCTGCGCCTCGAACGACGGCGTCCCCGTCTCGAAGCGGTGCGCGACGCCGGTCTTGGCCGGTCGCACCTTGTAGGCGTCGATTCGCTCCAGCACCGCGCGTCGCCCCCACAGCACGCCGGCATGGGGGCCGAAGAACTTGTACGGCGAACAGACGAGCAGGTCCGCCCCGAGCGCCGCCACGTCGACCGCGACGTGCGGCACCGCCTGCACCGCGTCGACGAAGACCAGCGCGTCGGAATGCGCCTTCACCGTCGCGGCGATGGCGGCGATGTCGTTCAGCGTGCCGAGCGCGTTCGACGCCATGCCGACCGCGACCAACCGCGTCCGCTCGCTGAGCAGGCCGGGCAGCGTCTCCAGCCGCAGCGTCCCGGTCGCCGGATCGAAGTCGAGCCAGCGGACCGTCATTCCCCGGTCGGCGGCGACGCGCAGCCACGGCGCGACGTTGGCGTCGTGGTCGAGGCGCCTGACGACCAGCTCGTCGCCCTCGCCCCAGCCGCTCGCCAGCGCGCGCGAGACGGCGAGCGTCAGCGACGTCATGTTCGGCCCGAAGGCGATCTCGTCGGCCTCCGCGCCGAGCAGGTCGGCCATCGCCGCGTGCGCTGCCGCACTCGCTGCGTCGGTGGCGACCGAGGCGGCGAACGCCCCGCCGCTGTTCGCCGTGCCGCCGGCTAGATGCTCGGCCATCGCCCGGATCGCCGCGTCGCACGCCTGCGTGCCGCCGGGCGCGTCGAAGTAGACCCTTCGCCGCGCCCCGTCGCGCACGCCGAGCGCCGGGAAGCGCGCCCGCACCGCCTGGATCGGGAAGGTCACCTCGCCTCGGCGTACAGGCGCACCAGCCGGTACAGGTAATCGCGCCCGTCGAGCACCGACTTGACGCGAATGTGCTCGTTCAGGCCGTGGATGCCGCCGCCGTCGCCTTCGTAGAAGATGCCCGGCACGCCGTACGACGGGATGCCGGCGGCGGCGAGGTAGATCGAGTCGCTCGCGCCCGTCGACATGATCGGCACCAGCGGCACGCCCGGGTACATCTCGGCGGCGAGCTTCTGCGCCGGGGCGATGACGGCGGGGTCGAGGGGCGCGGGTGACGACACCGGCCCGCGGCGCGGCTTGGCGGTGATGGTGACAGCGGGGTCGGCGACGACCTCGGCGAGCCGGTCGCGCGTGCCCTCGATCGTCTCGCCGGGGAAGATGCGGCAGTTGATGTTGGCGGTCGCCCGCTGCGGCAGCGCGTTCTCGGCGTGGCCGGCGTCGACCAGCGTCGCGACGCACGTCGTCCGCAGCGTCGAGTTGAACAGCGGGTCGCGCGCCAGCACCGCCTCGGCCGCGGCATCATCGGGGTTGGCGGCGATCGCCTTCATCGCCTGCCCGACCGCGGGCGGGACGATGGTCGCGGTCTGCGTCCAGAACGCGCGCGTGGTCGCGTCGATCCGGACCGGGAAGCGGTAGGCGGCGATCCTGGTCAGCGCGGCGGCCAGCTCGTTGATCGCATTGTCCGGCCGCGGCAGCGACGAGTGGCCGCCGGGGTTGGTCACCGTCAGCGTGTAGTTCTGGCTCGTCTTCTCGCTGACCTGGAGGGCGAGGAGCAGCGGCTTGCCGTCCGCCGTCAGCCGCCCGCCGCCGCCCTCGTTGAGGGCGAAGGCGGCGTCGATCAGCGGGCGTTCGTGGGTGCTCAGGTACTCGGCGCCGTTGAACACGCCGGTCGTCTCCTCACCGCAGGTCAGCGCCAGCTTGACCGTCCGCCGCGGCCGCGGCTCGGCCTTCATCCGCGCCATCGTATCGACGTAGATCGCCGCCGCCGCCTTGTCGTCCGACGCGCCGCGGGCATAGAAGACGCCGTTATCCTCGATCAGCCTGAACGGGTCGCGCGTCCCGTCGGCGGCGCGCGCCTCGACGACGTCGAGGTGGGCGAGGAGCAGGATTGCCTTGGCACCGGGGTCGCTGCCCGGCAGCACGGCGACGAGGCCGCCGTCCTTGGGCGCTTCGGGCACGCTGAACAGGTGCAGGTCGGACGCCGGGAAGCCCGCCGCCTTCAGCCGTGCCGCCATGCGCTCGGCCGCCAGCGTGCACGATCCGTTCGAGTGCGCGGTGTTGGTCTCGACCAGCTCCCTGTAGGTCGCGCGGAACGCCGCTTCGCCGGGGCGCTCCTGGGCGGCGGCGGGTGCCACAAGCACGGTGGCGACGAGCAGCGTGACGAGCCTATGCATCCGGTGATCTCCCCTGGGTCTTGTTCTGGTTCAGCGCGTCGCGCCGGGTGCCGGGCGCGGTTCGACGCCGGCGAAGGTGACGAGGCTTTCGGCCGTCCCGTTCAGTGCCGCCACCCCGAAGAAATGGTCGTCGATATTGACGTGCGGCAGCACGAGGCGCGTCGCCGCCGCCGGCACGTCGCGGCTGTCGGTCCACGCCACGCCGCCATCGGCGCGTCGCCAGTGGACGCGGTAGCCGGTCGCGTGCGGCACGGCCCGCCACGTCACCGTCGTGTCGTCGCTGACCGCGCCGGCGATCGTCACCCCCTGCGGGGCGGCGGGCGCGGTTACCAGCTCGCGCAGCACCGCGACGTTGAGCGAAGCGACGCGCGCGAGATAGGGAAAGTCGACCCCCTCGATCGTGTCGCCGTAACGCCGCCCGCCCTCGGTCCTGAGGTCCTGGTGCTCGCGGTCGTAGTTCTCGGTCGCCTCGGTCAGGCGGACGGCGGGGAAGCCCGCCTCGAGGAACGGCAGGTGGTCGCCGCCGCGCTGGAAGCGGTCGGGGCGGCGGACGGCGAAGACATTCAGCCCGTGCGTCGAGGCGGCGATACGGGCGAAGGCGCGGGCCAGTTCGCGCGACGGCGAATCGTCCTCCGCGCCGGTGCCGCGCACCGCCTGCAGCGCGTCGGGCGCGGCGGCGGCGGGCAGGCCTTCGCTGAACACGCGGACGGTGTCGTCGATATGCTCGCCGCCGATGCCGTGCGTGTTGCCGACGATGTCGTTGTTGAGGACGGCGGCGACCTTCCAGCCCCGCGCCTTGGCCGTCTTCGCCAGCAGCTGGCCGCCCCACAGGCCCTGCTCCTCGCCCGACAGGACGGCGTAGACGATCGTCGCGGGGAACTTCTCCTTCGACAGCAGGCGCGCCGCCTCGAGCACGACGGCGGTGCCGCTGCCGTCGTCGTTCGCCCCCGGCGCGTCGTGGGTCGCGTCGAGGCTGTCGCTGACCCGGCTGTCGATATGCCCCTGGACGATGACGACGCGGTCGGGGTCGGTCGTGCCGCGCTGGATGGCGAGAACGTCCTCGACCCGCACGCCGCCGGGCGCGCGCGGGCCCGTAAACGTGTCGCCGACCGTCTCGACCGACAGGCAGCCGCCGCAGGTACCGCCGATCGCCGTCAGCCGCGCCGCCGCCCAGCGCCGCGCCGCGCCGATGCCGCGAACCGGGTCGGTCGCGCTCGACAGCGTGTGGCGGGTGCCGAAGCCGACGAGCGCCGTGATCGTCGACCGGAGCGCCGCCGGGTCGGCGGCCGGCGGCGCGGCGCCGGCAAGAACGAGGGCGAGCGGCGCGGCAAGCATTGCAGGCTTCATCGGTGCAGCGTGGCCCGTGGCCGCGGCGCGTGCAAGCCCATGTTCACGCTGTCCTACGCCGCGCCGGCGCTCTACACTGAGCGGTGATGGCGGTTTCCGTTCCGGCCGGCTGGAGAGCGAGTCGCTGTCACAAAATATCGTTGCGGGTGTGAACTTCGTGAACTTCGCCCCTCCTGCAGGATCGCTGCGCCCCCTGGCGGACCGGTGGCAGCGGTGACCGTCCGCCCGCGCCGCAGCGCGCTGTTCCTGCCGGCGTCGAACCCGCGGGCGATTGCCAAGGCCAGGACCCTACCCTGCGACGCCGTCGTCCTCGATCTCGAGGACGCCGTCGCGCCCGACGCCAAGGTCGCCGCTCGCGCCGCCGCCGTCGCCGCGATCGGCAGCTTCGGCGCGCGTGAGACGGTGGTGCGTGTCAACGGCCTCGGCACGCCCTGGGCCGAGGGCGACCTCGCCGCCGTGGCCGCGGCAAAGCCCGATGCCGTGCTGCTGCCCAAGGTCGAGCTGCCCGCCGAGCTCGCCGCGGCGCGCGCGATCCTGGGCGATGGCATCCCGCTGTGGGCGATGGTCGAGACGTCGCGCGCCGTCCTCCGCCTCGACGCGCTGGCCGAGGGCGGCGGGCTGTACGGGCTGGCCGCCCTGGTCGCCGGCACCAACGACCTTGCCAGCGCCCTGCGCTGCACGCCGGGACGCGAACGGACGCCGCTGCTGCCGGCGCTGGCGACGATCGTCATGGCCGCCCGCGCGCACGGCCTCGTCGCGCTCGACGGCGTGTGCAACGCGCTCGACGATCCCGCGCGGGTCGCGGCCGAGTGCGCGCAGGGGGCGGCGTTCGGCTTCGACGGCAAGACGCTGATCCACCCCGGCCAGATCGACGCCGCCAACGCCGCCTTCACCCCCGACCCCGCGACGGTTGCGCACGCCCGCGCCGTGATCGCCGCCTTCGCCGACCCTGCTGCAGCTAGCACCGGCGCGATCCGGGTCAACGGGCGCATGGTCGAGCGCCTGCATCTGATCGAGGCGCGTCGCGTCGTCGCTCTCGCCGAGGCGGCCGGAGCATGATCCGCCGCCTGCTCCCCCTCGCCGCCCTGCTCGCCGCCGGCCGGGCCGGCGCTGCCTGCCAGATCGGCATCATGGCGACGCTGCCGGTAACGATGCAGGGGCTGCGGCCAATCGTGACCGCGACGATCAACGGCACCGATGCCCCGTTCGTCGTCGACAGCGGCGCGTTCTACAGCGTCATCACACCCGGCAGCGCGCGCCAGTTCGGCCTGCGCCTGACCTCGGCCCCGCCGGGCTTTTATCTGCAGGGCGTCGGCGGCAGCGCGAGCGCGGGTATCGCCACGGTGGCGAAGTTCGGCATAGCCGGCCAGACGCTCGACCGCGTCCAGTTCATCGTCGGCGGCAGCGAGCTCGGCCAGGACAACACCGGCGTCATCGGCTACAACGTCCTCGGCCTGGGCGACACCGAGTACGACCTTGCCCACGGCGTCGTCCGGCTGATCAAGCCCACCGGCTGCACCCGCGCCAACCAGCCGTACTGGGCACCGGGCACGGGATCGGAGATCGTTACCGAGGCCGGGATCGGCACGCGCGCGACGCGCATCGTCGCCCGCGTCTTCGTCAACGGGGTTCCGATCCGGGCGCAGTTCGATACCGGGGCGGAGGGAACCGCGATCAGCCGCGCTGCGGCGACGCGGGCCGGGCTCGACGTCGATGGCCCGGGCGCCCACCCGAGCGGCCTTGCCGGCGGGGTCGGACGGCAGCGCGTGCGGCAGTGGACGGTACCGGTCGACATCGTCAAGATCGGCGACGAGGAAGTGCGCAAGACCCGCCTGACCGTCGTCGATCAGCTGTTCGCCCGCGCCGACGAGCCCGAGATGCTGCTCGGTGCCGACTTCTTCCTGTCGCACCGCGTCTATGTCGCGCGCGACCTGCACCGTCTCTACTTCGTGTATAACGGCGGCAACGTCTTCAACCTGCGGCCGCCCGTCGCCGTGCCGTCGGCAGCACCAGGTGTGGCCGCGCCTGCTGCAGCCATCCCGGTTGCTGCCGCCGACCCGAAGGCTGCCGGCAAGGACGAGACGCTGACGGCCGAGGACCTCAGCCGGCGCGGCGCGGCATCGGCGGCGCGCCGCGACTTCGCCGCCGCGATTGCCGATCTGACCAAGGCGATCGCCCTTGCGCCTGCCGAGCCGCGCTACCTCGCCGAGCGGGCGGCGGCCTACACCGGCAACCATCAGCCGCTGCTCGCCATGGACGACCTCGACGCGGCGCTGAGGCTGAAGCCCGACGACGTGCCGACGCGTCTTCGCCGGGCGGTGGCGCGGATGGGGCGCGACCGCGCAGGGGCGCTCGCCGACCTCGACGCGGTCGCCGCCGCCGCCCCGCGGGAGGCGGACCTGCGCTTCACCCTCGGCCAGCTCTACGGCCGGCTGGACGAACTGCCCAAGGCCATCGCGCAGTACGACCTGTGGATTCCGGTCCACCGCGACGACAGCAAGCAGGGCGTCGCGCTCGACGCGCGCTGCTGGTCGCGGGCGCTACTGGGCACCGACCTCGACCTTGCGCAGAAGGACTGCGCCGCCGCCCGCCGGCTGTTGCCGGGCAACCCCGGCGTACAGGACAGCATGGCGCTGATCCGCCTGCGGCGCGGCGACAATGCCGGCGCGATCGCCGACTATGACCGCATTCTGGCCAAGCAGCCGAAGCTGGCGTGGCCGCTCTATGGCCGCGGGCTGGCGAAGGCACGGCTCGGCCGCCCGGACGCCGACGCCGACATCGCCGCCGCGCGCGCCATCGCGCCCCTCCTGCCCGCGCTCGCCCGCAACCATGGCCTCGCGGTGCCCGGCGACACCACGCCGCCGGCACCCGTTCCCGCCGAGCCGCTGCCAGAGGGCGGTCAGTAGGTCTTCTGGTAGCGCAGGTTAACGTTCGATCCGCCAAACGATCCCGTCGCGCTGAGCAGGCTCAGCGTTCGGGTTAGGGCGATGTCGAGCTGTGTCTGGGTGAAGCCCCGCGCGTCGGTGATGACTTCGACATAGACGTTGTTGGTGATATACTGCCCGGCGGCGAGCGACGTGCCGCGGCCGGCGGTCTTGTCCGCGCCGAGCACGCGCAGCCGGTCGATCCCGCTCGCCGACCGCAGCTTGCCGAGCGGGTTGAGGCCGCCGCCCGACCCGCGCAGCGAGTTGAGCGCCGCCGCGAGCTGGATCGCCTGCGTCGGCGACAGCGACGTCACCGAGCTGCCGAACAGCAGGCGGGCGAGCACCTCGTCCTGCGCCAGCGCCGGGGTCGAGGTGAAGCTGATCTCCGGCCGCTGCGCCCGGCCGCCGATGACGATCGTCGCCGACACGCCCTCCACCGTCGTGCTGGCGCTGAGCGCGAGCTGCGGGTCGTCGAACGCGCCGCCGTCGAAGGTGATCGAACCGTCCTCGGCCAGATCGAAGCGTCGCCCGGCGAACGAGTAGGTGCCGCGAACGATGCGCAGGTCGCCGACGATCACCGGGGCGGCGGCGGTGCCGGTGACGCGCATCTCGGTCCGCCACTCCGCCTCCAGCCCCATGCCGCTGACGAAGATGCGGTTGTCCGCGCGCACCCTGAGGTCGAGCCGGAAGTTGGCCGCGGTCGGTGCCGGCGTGGCGGGTGCGGCGGCCGGCGCCGGCGCGCCCTTGCGGCGGACCCCGGTCAGCTCAGGCACGTCGGCAGCGCCCTGACGGACGACCTGGTAGCGCGCTTCCGGGATGGTCAGCGTGCCGCTGACAAGGCCGCCGCCACGGCCGTTGGTGATGAGGAGCGACCCCGTCGCGGTCGCGCCGAGCGCGTCGCTGCGCGCCAGCTGGGCGCGGTCGAGCGTCAGCGTCAGGTCGATCGGGAAGCCGCTCGCCGCGTCGAGGCCAACGGTGCCGCGCGCCGCGACCGTGCCGCTCCCCGCCTTGCCGGTCAGCGAGGCGAGCTGCAGCCGCGACTGGTCGAAGCGGCCATCGAGCGCAATCTGGCTGATGACGGTGCCATAGGTCGCGTTCTCGTAGCGGAGGGTCGCGGCGCGGACGACGCCGGTGATGCTCGGCCGGTCGAGGTGACCGCCGACGTCGGCGGCGACGATCAGCGGCCCGCTCAGCTGCTGCCCGGCGACGCCGGTCAACGTCCACAACACCTCCGCCGGGCCGTTGTAACGGATGCCACCCGACAGCGGGGCGGCGAGCAGGCGCTGCGTCAGCGTCGGCCCCGGCGCAAGCGGAGCGAGGCGTGCCTGCAGCCGCCCGACGACCGTGGTGCCGCGCCGCACCAGCGCCGACGCGTCGCCGCCGCCTGCCGACAGGTGCGCCCGCGCGGCGACGTCGACCGGCTCCGAAACGGTGTACGCTGCGGTGCGGGTGAAGCGGGCCACGGTGATGTTGGCGTCGACGATAGGGACGGCTCCGCCGAGAACCGCGTCGACGCTCCCCGACACCTTGCCGCCGACGCCGAGTCCCGGCGCGAACGCCTCCGCCAGCGCAAGGTCGATGCCGTCGAGCACGGCATGGAGCCGGGAGGCGCGGCCATAATCACCGCTGACGATCGCCCGCCCCTGCGGCGTGATAAGCGTCGCCGGGGCGAGGTGCCACGTTCCTCCCGCCTTGGTCGCCACTGCCGGTGCCGCGAGCCGGAGGTCGACGCTGCCGAACCTGCCGCGCGCATTGGCGACGACCTGGGTCGGGGTCAGGGCTGCCTGCGCCGCAAGGTTGAAGGGTAGCGACGTGCTGCCGTCGGCGATCAGCCCGACCGTGCCGCGACCGGCCCTGTAGTCGAACCGTGCCTGTGCCCGGCGGACGAGCAGCGTACCCGAGCGCACGTCGGCGAAATAGGCCGTGCCGACGACCGTCGGTGCGCCGCTCGCCAGCACCGCCGTGGCGCGGATCATGCCGCTGCCGATCGTGACCGGCGTCGGGCCGGGCAGGCGCGCCGCCTGCGCGCGGAGGTCGGCGTCGACGCGCTGCGCCTTGCCCTCGTTCGCCAGCCGGAGTGTTCCCGACAGGCCCGAGCCCGCCAGCACCAGCTGTCCGGCGAACGGCCCCGCGGGGGTGGCAGCGACGGTGCCGCGGAGGTCGATATTGGCGACACTGGCGCGGGCGATGTCGAGCGTCAGCGGCCCCTTCGTGGCGCGGACCAGCACGTCGACGGCGAACGGACCATAGGGCGAGCCGCCGCGCGCGGTGACGTGATATCTTTTGGCTGTGCCGCTGAGGTCGGCGACGACCCCGTTCAGCGGCACGCCGACGTTGGGATGCGCCGCGCGCAGCTCGACCACCGGCCGGACGACCGTACCGCGGCCGGTCACCGCCAGCGGCCCGTACTGTGCCGACGCTCCCTGCGCGGCGAAGGCGATGCGGCCGTCCGGGCGATAGCTGCCGCTGCCGCCGGTGACGCGGAAGCGCGGCGCGGTCACGCGCAGGTCGCTCACCGTCGCCGCGCCGCCGGGGTCATAGCCGAAGCGCGCGGTGACGACGGCGTTACCGCCGAGCTGCTCGCGGACACTGGCGTTGTCGATCCGCTGCGTCGTGGCGCGGACGCTGCCGACGATGCCGAAGCCGCCGCGCGCGCCGCTCACCAGCCGGGCGTCGGTGACGAGGTCGACGCGGCCCAGCCCGGCGACGGCGTAGTCGTTGACTCGCCCCTTCAGCGCCCCCGTGTAGCGCCCCGCGGCGGGATCGGCGACGACCACCGCCGTCGCCACAATCCGGTCGGAGCCGAGCCGCAGGTTGTCCGACAGCAGCTTGCCGTGCGACCAGGCGAGGTCGCCGTCGACGCGCAGCCCGGTCAGCAGCCCGCCGAACGCCGGGTTCAGCCCCGTCACCCGCCGCGCGCGAGCGTGGACCGGCAGCAGGATGCGGTTCGCATCGACCGTCGCGTGGCCGCTCGCGCCGAGCTGCTCGACCGTCGTCCCGGCGAAGGCGAGCGTCGTCGCACCGAGGGCATAGTCGACCGTCGGCGTGCCGAAAGGCCCGTCGAGCGTCGCCGCCAGTGTCACGTCGCGCCCGGCGAGCTTCGGCGCGATCGCGCCCGGACGCAGCAGCTGCGCGCTCAGCTTCAGCCGGCCGAAACGGCTCTGGCCGAGGTCGATCAGCCCCGCCGCGCTCGCCCTCAGCGCCGGCGACGCCGCGGTCAGCGCGAGGTCGGCGCGGCGGTTCGCCAGCTTCGCCGTCGCGTCGAGGTCGATGCCGCCCGCCGCCAGCGCCGCCGCCGGGCCGGCGACCAGCCGGTTGGGGCTGATCCGCCCGCGCACGCTGAAGGTCCCGGCGCGCGCACCGATCGCCAGGTCGGCGAGCGCCTCCTCCGCCGCCGCCGCGTTCAGCCGCCCCTGCCACGCCGCCCAGTCGCCGCGCCCGGCGACCGTCAGCGTCAGCGGCTTGCCGAGCCGGGCGTAGCTGTCGACCAGCCCGCCCGCCGGTGCCGTCAGCCGCGCGTCGATGACCAGCCGGTTCGCCGCCGGCACCGCGTCGAGGCGCAGGGCGAGCGTGTCGCCGCCCGCCAGCCCCGGAGCGCGCACCGTCGCGGCGTCGGCGCTCACCCGCGCGCGGCCGCTGGCGATGTCGGCGGTTGCGGTCAGCCGCACGAGGTGGCGCTGCCCGGTCACCGCCGGCTCGACGGTCAATCGGTCGACGCGCAGCCGGCCGAGCGTGACATCGAGGTCGGGGAGCAGCGGCTCGTTCGGGTCGGTCGGGCCGAGTACCGGCCGGCGCAGAAGGCGCGCCGTCGGCACGACCACGGCGTCGAGGACGATGTGCTTGCGCAGCGCCGCGAGGGGCCGCCACGTAAGGTCGATCGCCGGGGCGGCGGCGAACACGCCCTTCAGGTCGCGGACCTCGACCTCCCGCAACGTCATCCGCCCATACAGCGAACCGTCGATCCGCCCGATGCGGTAGCTCATCCCGCTCTCGCTGCGGTAGCCGGCGAGCTGCGCCGCGGCGAAGCGCCGGCCGGCGTCGGTGTCGAGGCCGAACACCGCCAGGATGCCGGCAAGGATGACGCCGACCACGACCGTCGTCAGCCAGAACAGCGCGCGCCGCATCAGAACGCCTGGCCGATCGAGATGTAGACCGCGACCTTGCTCTCGCCCGGACGCCGCGCCAGCGGCGTTGCGATGTCGAAGCGCAGCGGCCCGAAGTTGGTGTAGTAGCGCGCGCCAATGCCGGCGCCGTAGCGCATCCCGGCGAACGAAGGCGTCGACGCCTCCCCGACGCGGCCCCCGTCGATGAACGGCACGATGCCGTAGTTGCCGAACCGATAGCGCACCTCGGCCCCGACCTCGGTCAGCGAGCGGCCTCCGAACGGCTTGTTGTCGGCGTCCCGCGGCCCAAGCTCCTGATAGCCGAAGCCGCGCACCGATCCGCCACCCCCTGCGTAAAGCCGGCGCGACGGCGCGATCTCGTCTCGCGATGCGCCAGCGATCGTCCCGACGCGCGCCCTCCCTGCGAGCGTGATAGCCCCGGTGATCGGATAATAGCCGGCCGCCTCGAACAGGCCGCGGACATAGGTCTCGAACGGGCCGCTGCCGCCGCGCGCCTGCGCCTCCGGGCTGAGCCGCCCCGTCAGGCGGAAGCCGCGCGTCGGATCGAGCAGGCTGTTCGACCGGTCGTAGCCGAGCTGCAGCGGTGCCGCGACGATGAAGTAGGTGCCCTGATCGCGCGTGCGGTCGGGAATGGCGGTGTCGAAGCCGGTGACGCGCGTCGCGATCACCTCCCCGCCGACCGACCACGTCCAGCGCTTCTGCCAGATCGGCGTGCTGCTCCGCGCCAGCGCCGCGTTGAGGTCGAAGCTGTCGGCGTTGTACGCGGCGAAGCGCTGACGAGCGACCGCGACGGCGATGTCGAGCGCGCGGTCGCGTTGGCCGGCGTTGGAGCGGCGGAACTGCGCATTGACGCTCTGCTCCTGCGTTCCCGCCACCGCGCCGAGCGTCAACGCTCCTTCGGGCGGGAACAGGTTGCGGTTGGTCCATGACCCCGTCAGCTTGACCCCCTGCCCCGTCTCGTAGCCGGCCCCGCCGGCGAGGACGCGCCATGGCCCTTTGCTTTGGCGGATGAGAAGGTCGACCTCCTCGGTGCCGTCCGGCAGCACCCGGCCGGTGGCGACCGGCTCGACCGAGACCGTCCGCAGCAGGCTGGTGGCGATCAGGGCCTGACGGAGATCGTCGACGCGGCCGCTGTCGTAGACCTCCCCGGCCTTGAACCGCGGCAACAAGGCGATGTGGCGGACGCTGAACACGGGATCGCCCGCGACGCGCAACCCGGCGAACCGCCCCTTGCGTCCCGCCGATAGCGGCAGCGAATAGTCCCCAATGTGGGCATCGCCGTCGAGCAGGATGTCGCGCTCCCCGACTTTGGCGAACGGATAGCCGCGCTCAGGCAGGCGCAGCGCGACCCGCGCCTCGGCCGCCTCGATGTCGGCGGCGACCAGCGGCGCGCCCGTGCGGAGCTGCAGCGCCTCCCGCGCCAGCGCCGTCGGCTCGGCGGCAGCGCCGGTGACGACGATCGTGCCGAGGGCGTAGCGCGGCCCCGGTGTCGCTGTCAGGACGACGTGCAGTTCGCCCGCCTTGTCCGCTGGCGGCGTGACCAGCATCGACGCGACGGCGTCGTAATACCCTTCGGAGCGAAGCAGACGCTCGGCAAGCGCCGCATCCTCGATCGCGCGGGCCTCGACCTGCGCTGCGCTGCCAGCCTTGCGGCCCTTGGCGAGCAGTGCCGACAGGCCCCGGAAGCGCGCCTCGAGCCCGACTTCCTTCAGCCCGGCGATGTCGACCCTGTATCGGACGTCCGGCACCTTGGCGTCGTCGCTGACCGGGACGACCTCAGGTGTCGCGGTAGCCGCCGCCGACAAGGGCGTAAGCGGGACAAGCAATGCGGGATCGGGTGCCGGCGCGACGGCTGGTGCGGGTGCCGGCGTGCCCTGCAACGACGGCAATGCAGCCTGGAAGTCGCGGTCG
>JAFARM010000346.1 GCA_019245455.1 Sphingomonadaceae bacterium
TCTACCATGCCCGCCTTAACAAAAACCGGGTCGTAGCCGAAGCCCCGGGTGCCGCGCGGGGGCCAGACGAGCGACCCCTCGCACCGCGCCTCGAACACCGCTGTCTCGCCGTCCGGCCACGCCAGCGCCAGCGTGCAGACGAACTGCGCCCGCCGCGAAACCCCCGGCCCCTGGGCGGCGAGCAGGTCCTCGACCTTGCGCATCGCCAACGCCCAGTCGCGCCCGCTCGGTGTCTCGGCCCAGTCGGCAGTATAGACCCCCGGCGCCCCGCCCAGCGCATCGACGCACAGTCCGGAGTCGTCGGCGAGCGCGACCAGCCCCGCCCCCTCGGCCGCCGCGCGCGCCTTGATCAGCGCATTGCCGGCGAAGCTGTCCTCCGTCTCCGCCGGCTCGGGCAGGCCGAGGTCGCCCGCCGCGACGACCTCCATCCCGAACGGCGTCAGCAGAGCCGCCATCTCGCGCACCTTGCCGGCGTTGTGCGTCGCCAGTAGCAGCCGGCCTGGCGCAAGGCGTCGGGTCACCGCCCGCCCCGGCGAAGTATGCGCGTCATCGGCCAACCGCCGCCCGCTGCGCCGCGAAGATCTGGGCGCAGCCGAGACGGGCGAGGCGGAGCATCCGGAGCAGCGCCTCGTCGTCGTAGGCCGCGCCCTCGGCCGTTGCCTGCACCTCGACAAGGCCGCCGCTCGCCGTCAGGACGAAGTTGCCGTCTGTGCCGGCAGCGGAATCCTCGGTGTAGTCAAGGTCGAGCACGACCTGCCCGTCATGGATGCCGCAGCTGACGGCGGCGACCTGGTCGGTCAGCGGGTCGAGCGACAGGCCATTCCGCGCGAGAATGCCGTCGACCGCAAGGCGCAGCGCGACCCACGCGCCGCTGATCGACGCCGTGCGCGTACCGCCGTCGGCTTGGAGAACATCGCAGTCGAGGGTGATCTGGCGCTCGCCGAGCGTCTTGAGGTCGGTGACGGCGCGCAGGCTGCGCCCGATCAGCCGCTGGATCTCCTGCGTCCGCCCCGACTGCTTGCCCTTCGCCGCCTCGCGCTGGCCGCGCGTATGCGTCGCGCGCGGCAGCATCCCATACTCGGCCGTCACCCAGCCCTCGCCCTTGCCGCGCAGCCAGGGCGGCAGGCGCTCCTCGACCGACGCCGTGCACAGCACGTGGGTGTCACCGAATTTGACCAGGCACGACCCTTCGGCGTGGGCAGTGAAGCGGGGGATGATCTCGACCCGGCGCATGGCGTCGGGGGCGCGGCCGGACGGGCGCATCGCGGTTCCTTCGTTGTTCTGCGTCGCGCTCTACCGCCTCGACCCGTTGAGCGGAACCCCGCGGCGGACTAAATGGACCGCCATGCCGTCGCTGCCGATCCCCGAGCTCACCGACCGCGCCCGCGAAGTCTTCCGTCAGATCGTCGACAGCTACATCGAGCACGGGACGCCGGTCGGCTCGCGCACCCTGTCGAAGCTGTCGGCGCTCGGCCTGTCGCCCGCGTCGATCAGGAACGTCATGCAGGACCTCGAGGAACTGGGCCTGCTCGCCGCGCCGCACACCTCGGCAGGACGCGTTCCGACCGAACTCGGCCTGCGCCTGTTCGTCGACGGGATGATGCAGACGACAGCCCCGAGCGAGGCCGAGCGCGGGGCGATCGAGAGCCAGCTGACGACGCCTGCGTCGATCGAGGACATCCTTGCCCGCACCACCGCCGCGCTCGCCGGCCTGTCGGCGTGCGCCGGCATCGTGCTGGTGCCGCGGCACGAGACGATCCTGCGGCAGGTGACGTTCGTGCCGCTGTCGCCGACGCGCGCGCTCGCCGTGCTGGTCGGGGCCGACGGCACGGTCGAGAACCGGGTCGTCGACCTGCCGCCCGGTCTGCCGCCGACGGCGCTGATCGAGGCGGCGAACTACATCAACGCGCGGCTGACGGGGACGACGCTCGCCGAGGCGCTCCACCGCCTTCGCGCCGACATCGACGCCGACCGGGCGCAGCTCGACGCGCTGACCCGGTCGCTCGTCGAGACCGGGCTGGCCAGCTGGTCGTCGGACGGCGCGGCGCGGCCGGTGCTGATCGTCCGCGGCAGCGCCCACCTGATCGCCGACGCCGCCGACCTCGACCGCGTCCGCACCCTGCTCGACGACCTCGAGGGCAAGGAGGAACTCGTCCGCCTGCTCGATTCGGCGGCAAGTGGCGAAGCGTGCAAGATCTTCATCGGGGCGGAGAACAAGCTGTTCTCGCTGTCGGGATCGAGCGTCATCGCCGCGCCCTACCGCGCCGGCGGCCGTGTCGTCGGCGTCGTCGGCGTCATCGGCCCGACCCGCTTGAATTACGCGCGGGTCGTTCCGATGGTGGATTATACCGCGAAAACCCTGAGCAGGCTGATGGCATGACCGACACGAACGACGACACCATCCTCGATCCGACGCCGACCGGAACCAGCGAGGCGGAGACGGGTGCACCCGACCTTGCCGGCGAGGTCGTCCGGCTGACCGACGAGGTCGCGAGCCTCAAGGACCGGCTGCTCCGCGCGGCCGCGGAGACGGAGAACGTCCGCCGCCGTCTGGAGCGCGAGAAGGCCGACGCCAGCACCTACGCGATGACCGCGTTCGCCCGCGACCTGCTGGCCGTCGCCGATAACCTCGGCCGTGCGGTCGCCGCGCTGCCCGCCGACGCGCCGGGGTTCGACGCGGTCAAGACCGGCATCGCCGCGACCGAGCGCGAGCTGACGACCGTCCTCGGCCGCCACGGCATCGCCCGCGTCGAGGCGGCGGGCAAGCTCGACCCGAACCGTCATCAGGCGATGATCGAGGTGGAATCGGACACGCACGAGCCCGGCAGCATCGTCGCCGAGCTGCAGGCCGGCTACACGATCAAGGACCGCCTGCTGCGCCCGGCGCTGGTCAGCGTCGCGAAGGCTCCGGTCGCGGCCGAGCCGGCGTGATCATCCTTGTCGCCCGGCTCGAAGTCGATCCCGCCGCGCTGCCGCGGCTGCGGCCGCTACTCGAGCAGACGATGCGGTCGACGTGGGAAGAATCCGACTGCCTCAGCTACTCGATCGCGGTCGAGAGCGAGGCGGAGGGGATCATCACCATCGTCGAACGCTGGCGCAGCGAGGCCGCGGTAGTCGCCTATCTCGACACGCCAGCGATGGCCGCCTTCAAGGAAGCCGTTGACGCGGCGTTGATTACCATGGACGTCAAGCTCTACGATGTCGTCGGCGAGCGCGCGTTGCCGACGCCGCCGTCCCGACCGCGGCTGACGCTCGTCGCAAACGGGATCAGCCCGGCATAGGCGTCCAGCGCCGGTGCCCCACGAACAGCAATGCCCGAGGCGATAAGGAAGGCGTCGGCGACGATGGCTGCCTGCTGCTCGATGCCATGACTGGCGAACGACTTTCCGGGCGTGAGCGGCAGGTAGGCATAGCGGGCGAACGGCCGACGGCGGAGCGGCAGGTTGATGCCCGACTGGTGCTGCCAGACATGGGTCAACTCGTGGACGAAAAGCGCCTGGCTGGCGATGCCGGCAGCGGAGAAGTCGTCGCGCCACTCGGTACCGTCCGGGTGGAACCAGATATGGCCGTCGGGGGCCATGACCGTCCGCCGCGGTTGGAATGGGAACCACTTGCCTCGGCGCACGGTGACCCTGCTGGGGTCGAGCGCATCGCCGAACACGCGGGCGGCGAGGGCCCGCTCCCCTGTGGTCAGCAATCGGGAATGCTCAATGCGCGCCATGCGTCGCGGTGCGCCCCGCATCGTCAACGGCAGCCCGCACGCGGGCCGCGACCGTGACCCGGCTGCCGTCTGCGAAGATGAAGGTGAGCGGCACGGTCGTGTCGGGCAGAGCCTTTGCTGGCAGACGGGACAGCATCAGATGCGCGCCGTCCGGCATGAACCGAAAGCTTTGCCCCGCGGCAATCGGCACGGCGGTAAGCGGCACCATGCGCATAATCCCGCCGTGCGTGTCCATGGCGTGAATGGCGATGTCGGCCTGTGGGCTGGTGACGGCAGTCAGGCGGGTCGCCGTACCCGCGATGATCGTCGCATAGCCCGCCGCCGGTCGCCCCGCCACGGCGGGAAGCCGCACCCAGGCGTCGCGGACTTGGGGACCGGTGCTGGCCGCCTCCGCCGGCACCGTCCCCATGACCATCGCTGCGACCAGCAGCACGACCGATACGGCGCACGCAAGCCAGCCCAAAAGTCGCGTCATCCAATACCTCCCGCCCGCCGCCGCACATAGGCGCGGCACCGCGCGTGGTCGATGCGGCGCAGTGTTCCGGGGCGGATTGCGCCACTCGGTCCCCGCGCTTGCAGCGACTTCGTGCCTCACTATATCCGCCCCAGCCGCATCGGAACGGGGTCGCTTCACGCGAGGGCCGCCGGTCGGGTGCATCGAGCCAACCGTTTGTGGGACAAAGGACAAAATGGCCAAAGTCATCGGGATCGACCTGGGTACGACGAACAGCTGCGTTGCCGTCATGGAGGGCAGCTCGCCGAAGGTCATCGAGAATGCCGAGGGCGCGCGGACGACGCCGAGCCAAGTCGCCTTCACCAAGGACAAGGAGCGGCTCGTCGGCCAGCCGGCCAAGCGCCAGGCGGTGACGAACCCGGAGAACACCATCTTCGCCGTCAAGCGCCTGATCGGCCGCAACTTCACCGATCCGCTGACGCAGAAGGACGCGGGGCTGGTCCCCTACAAGATCGTCAAGGGCGGCAACGGCGACGCCTGGGTCAAGGCCGGCGGCGAGGACTATTCGCCGAGCCAGATCAGCGCCTTCATCCTGCAGAAGATGAAGGAGACGGCGGAGGCGTACCTCGGCGAAAAAGTTTCACAGGCCGTCATCACCGTTCCCGCCTACTTCAACGACGCCCAGCGCCAGGCGACCAAGGACGCCGGCCAGATCGCGGGCCTCGAGGTCCTGCGCATCATCAACGAGCCGACGGCGGCGGCGCTCGCCTACGGGCTCGACAAGCAGGGGGCGAAGACGATCGCGGTCTATGACCTCGGCGGCGGCACCTTCGACGTGTCGGTGCTCGAGCTCGGCGACGGCGTGTTCGAGGTCAAGTCGACGAGCGGCGACACGTTCCTCGGCGGTGAGGACTTCGACGCCAAGCTGGTGACCTTCCTCGCCGACGACTTCCGCAAGGCGGAAGGGATTGACTTGACCAAGGACAAGCTCGCCCTGCAGCGGCTGAAGGAAGCGGCCGAGAAGGCGAAGATCGAGCTGTCGTCGTCGGCCTCGACCGAGGTCAACCTGCCCTTCATCACCGCCGACGCGACGGGGCCGAAGCACCTCGTCAAGACCGTCACCCGCGCCGACCTCGAGCGGCTGGTGCTCGACCTTATCGAGCGCACGCGCAAGCCGTGCCTCGACGCGATCAGCGAGGCGGGCATCAAGACCAGCGAGATCGATGAGGTCATTCTCGTCGGCGGCATGACCCGCATGCCGCGCGTCCGCGAGTTCGTGAAGCAGCTGTTCGGCAAGGAGCCGAACACCAGCGTCAACCCCGACGAGGTCGTCGCCATGGGTGCGGCGATCCAGGGCGGCGTGTTGCAGGGCGACGTCAAGGACGTGCTGCTCCTCGACGTGACGCCGCTGTCGCTCGGCATCGAGACGCTTGGCGGCGTGTTCACCCGCATGATCGACCGCAACACGACGATCCCGACCAAGAAGACGCAGACCTACTCGACCGCCGACGACAACCAGT